>JANODS010000080.1:0-6897 GCA_031412835.1 Acidobacteriota bacterium
GGCGGGGGGCGGGGATGGTGGCGGCAGGACTGGCCGGAGGCGGATGCGCACTTTGCGCAGGGGGTGAGGCGACTTACTCGGATTGAGAATGGGGCGCCGATTCATTTGCCGTTGACGGATGACCGAATTTTCGAGCATCCGTGGGTGTATGCGACGCAGGTGGGTTACTGGGATTTGAGTGCGGGGGAGATCACGCGCTTGCGGGAGTACTTGAATCGCGGCGGGTTTCTGGTGGTGGACGATTTTTACGGGGAACGGGATTGGGAGATGTTTCGGGATTCGATGCGACGGGTATTTCCGGAGCGGGCAATTGTAGACATTCCTGACGGGGATCCGGTATTGCGGGTGGTTTATGAGATTACGGAGCGGACATTTATTCCAGGGTTGCGGCACTTACGGCGGGGGGCGGACGGGTTAGTGGGAGTAAGTCCGCAGGCGATGGGGCCGCAGTGGCGGGCGATTTACGATGACAAGGGGCGGATGGTGGTGGCGGTGAACTTCAACATGGATGTGGGGGACGCCTGGGAGCACGCCGATATGCCGGAGTATCCGGAGAAGATGACGGCGCTGGCGTATCGGTTTGGGATCAACTACATTCTCTATTCGATGACGCACTAGAAGCGGTAATAGAGGCTGAACTGGAGTTGGCGTTCGGTGCTGGCGGTCGAGATGACCCGGCCGAAGGCGGCGTTGTTGATGTTTTGGACGGCGTCGAGTTGGCCCTGGGTGGCACCGAGGGCGAAGCTGGGGGTGTTGGAGAGGTTGAAGACTTCGGCGCGGATTTGGACGGAGTGGCGCTCGCGGATGGTGATGGATTTGAGAAGGGCGAAGTCGTAGTTGCGGAACGACGGGCCGTTGAATTGGCGGCGTTGGAGACCGCCTAGGGAGCCGGGTTGGGGGTTCGTGAAGACTTGGCCGGTGAAGGGGCGGGCACCGTCCGGGGCGACGCCACGACCGTCGGGACCGAGAGCAGAGGAGGCGATGAAGTAGGGGCCGTTGCCGGTTTGGTAGAAGCCGACGACGTCGCGGAGTTGGGAACGGTTGAGGGCGGTATCGACGGTATTGAGGGCGGAGCGGCCGGCGCGGTTGAGGGTGGCGCGGGCGGAGAGGATCATGACGGGGGCACCGGTTTGGACGGTGAGAAAGCCGGAGGCGGACCAGCCGCCGAGGAGGCGGCCTTTGCCGAAGGGGAGGGGGATGACGTGGTTGATCTTGAGCGCCTGCGTTGTGTCAAAACTGGCGCGGGAGCGTTCGAGGCGGCCATTGCGGTTATCGAGAACCGGGTCGAGGCCGCGGAGTTCGTTGGCGTCGGTAAGGGTTTTGGCGAAGGTATAGTTGGCTTGGAGTTGGCCCCCGTTGCGCCAGGAGCGGCGGAGTTCGAGCTGGAGGGCGTTGTGGGAGGAGCTGCTTTGATTGGTGAGGAGGCCGGCGAAGAGGGAGAAGGGGTTGGGGAAGAAAGCGACGCCGCGTTGGCGGTTGGTGGTGGCGTAGGTGGTGGCGAGAGCGCCGACTTCGCCGCGTTGGATTTGGCCGCGGACGGTCGGGTTGGTTAACGCACCGGCTTCGGCAAAGGTGGGGATGACGGTGAGGAGCTGGCTGCCGGGGAGGCTGGGGTTGTAGGCGGGGTCGAAGCCGAGGTTGGCACCGGCGGCGAGGAAGCCGTTGGAGCGGGCACGGAGGAAATCTTCGACGAAGCCGATTTGCTGAGGATTGATTTGGTTGGCGTCGATTTGACGGAGGAGTTTGACGGTGTGGTTGCCGATGTAGCGAGCTTCGAGGAGGGTGCCTTTGAGATCGTGTTGGAGGCCGAAGCTCCACTGTTGGACATAAGGGGTGGCGAGGCGGGGGTCGACGAGGCCGAGGGTCCCATTGCCGCCGGCGGCAACGAAGGCTTGTTGGGCGGTGATGGGGATGCGGAAAGCGGGGGGATCGAGTTTGGGGAGGTTACGGAGGTTGGCGTTGGCGTTTTGGAAGGCGGTGGTGCCGACGAGGCCGGCGTTGGCGTTGGTGGTGTTGGTGATGGAATTGCCGGTGTTGTCGTTGGCGAAGGCGATGCTGTAGCCGCCGCGGAGGGCGGTTTTGCCGGTGCCGAAGACGTCCCAGGCGAAGCCGAAGTTAGGGGCGAAGTTATTGCGGTCGGGTCGGTAAAAGGGGCGGCCGACGGAGTTGCCGACTAAGTCGAGAGTGGCATTGGAGAGGAGGGTGCCGAAGGGGTCGTTATTGGTAACTATGGGCTGGAGTTGGAGGGACTCTTTTTCGTTCACGACGGAGTAGTAATCCCAGCGGAGGCCGAGGACGAGGGTGAGGCGAGAGCGGAGCTTCCAGGAGTCCGAGAGGTAGAGGGCATGGTTGTCTTGACTGAAGTTACGGACTGACGGAGCGCCGGGGACGAAGCCGGAGGTGGCGTTGGTGGGATTGAAACTTCGGGTGCCGCGGTCGATAAGACCAGCGAGGTTGGCGAGTAGACTGTTGGCTTGGCTGAGGTCGCCGGCACGGAGACCGGGGATATCGCCGAGGGCGAAGCCGAAGGGGCTGTTGGCGCTGATGGCGGAGTTGTAGGTGGCGACGGTGTTGGCGTAGTCGAAGAGAGGGATGCGGATAAACTGACCTTGATAGCCAAAGGAGAGGCTGTGGCGGCCTTTGAGCCAGTTGGTATTGTTTTGGAGGGAGTAAGTACCGGTGTCGCGGCCTTCGGGCAGTTTGTTGTTCAGCGGAGAGGTGAAGAGGAGGCCGGTGAGGAGGAGGTCGGGGGTGGGGTTAGCGACTTTGAAGGGGCCTTTGGTGCGGTTGTAGCCGCCGCGGAGTTCGTTTGTGAGGGTGGCAGCGGCGGTCCAGCGCCAGGCACCGGAGAGGAGGGCGGCACGATTGTCGTTAGAGACGGGGGGCGTGGTGGTGTAGAACGTCCCTTGGGTGGGGCGGAGGGTGACGTCGCGATTCCAGAGGTAAGTGCCGGCGAGGGCGTGGCGGGAGGTGAGATAGTAATCGACCTTGGCGGTGACGATGTCGCGATCAATGTTACTGGCGGCGTTGAAGGAGAAGCCTTGGGTGTTGAGTCCATCGCCGAGTTGATTGGAGTTGCCATTTTCGGGGACTTTGGCGAGGAGGGATTGGATGAAGGGGTCGGCGGTGGCGTTGGCTCCGCGGAGGACGTTGAACTCGCGGATGGTGCCGGAGGCGTCGCGGTAGCGGAAGTTGCCCTGGCGGGCGGAGGGGGTGAGGACGGTGTTGAGGACGGGGGTTTGAGAGCGGCGTCGGAAGGCTTCGTAGTTACCGTAGAAGAGGAGTTTGTCCTTAACGATGGGACCGCCGATGGTGCCGCCGAGTTGGTTGAGATTGAGTTGGGGACGGGTGACGCCGTTTTGGTTGTTGAACCAATCGTTGGCGGCGGCAGCGGAGTTACGATTGAACCAGTAGAGGGAGCCATGGTGGATGTTCGTTCCGGAGGGGCTGACCATGGTGACTTGGGAGGCACCACCGCCGATGGCGACGTTAGTGTTGGAGGTGGAGACGGTCATTTCGGCGACTTGGCCGATGGTGAGGCGGTTGGGGATGAAATCGAGAGTGTTGGTGCGGACCCAGTTGTCCTGTACGTTGATGCCGTCGAGGGTGACGGAGGTGTAGGAGGGGCGGAGGCCATTGACGACGGTGTTGAAGAGTTTGTTGGAGGTGACGCCGGCTTGGAGGGCGAAGAGGTTGGCGATTTGACGGTCGCGGACGGGGAGGTTTTCGACCTGCTTCTGGGTGGTGGTGGTGGCGACTTCGAAGGTGGTGCTCTGGACGGTGGCGGCGGCGGCGGAGACCTCGACGGTCTGGGAGGCGGTGGTGATGGAGAGGGTGATGGCGGGGAGGTTGGTTTCGCGGGCGGGGTCGACTTTGATTCTAGTTTGGAGGGATTTTAGGAAGCCGGGGGCCTCGACGGTGAGGTCGTAGGATTCGGGACGGAGGGCGGCAAAATCGAAGCGACCTTCGCCGGAGGTTTGCGTCGAGAGGATGGCGGACTTGCCGCCGGGGAGGAGGAGGGAGACTTTGGCGTTAGGGATTTTGGCACCGGTGGGGTCGGCGACGGAGCCGGTGATGCGGCCGGTGGCTTGGGGAAAGAGCGGGAAGACGGCGAGGAGGGGCAGGAGAAGGAAGCGCATGGTTACTACCACTTTGGGGTGGGAATTGGGGTGAAACAACGGGATTGGGGTAGGACGGAAGAAAGACGGGGTAAGACGGTGTTGAGTCTTTCGTGGAAGTTGAGTAACCTGAATGGCATGACTACACGGCGTACTTTCATGGCTCTAGGGGCGGCGGCGAGCGCGGCGTTCGGGAATGCGACGCGATTCCCTTATGCGGAGTTCGAACAGAGGATTGCGAAGAAGGACTTTCGCGATGTGACGAAGGACGTATTGCCGACTCCTTGTATGGTGGTCGATATTGATTTGTTCGAGAAGAATTTGAAGATGATGGCCGACCACGGCAAGGCGACTGGGATCAACCTTCGGCCGCATGTGAAGGTGCATAAGAGCGTGGACATTGCGCGTCGACAGATGGAGTTGGGCGCGATTGGAGTGACGGCGGCGACGATTGCGGAGAGCGAGTTGATGTCGCGAGGCGGGATTCGGGGCGTGCTGTGGACGAAGCAGCCGGCGAGCGATAACAATGTTGTTCGCGCGGTGCAGTTGAGCAAGGCGGATCCGAGTTTTCTGTTTGTAGTGGACGATGCGGCGGTGGTTGCGAAGGTGGAAGAAGCGGCGGAGGCGGCGAAGGTGAGGTGTCGGGTGGTGGTGTCGGTGTTTGCGGGCATGACGCGGCAGGGCATTGCGAATGGTCAGCCGGCGGTGGAGTTGGCGCAGCGGGTGATGGCTTCGAAGCAGATGAGTTTCGAGGGTTGGATGGCCTATTCGGGAGGCGCGTCCCATACGAAGGGATGGGTGGCGCGGCAGAAGAAGTCGGCGGAGGATTTGAGCGGGGTTAATGAGACGGTGGCGCTGGCGAAGAAGGCCGGGTTGCCGGGAGGGATTGTAAGTGGTGGTTCGACGGGGACTTATAACATTGATAAGGAGTTGGGGCTGACGGAGCTCGAATGCGGCAGTTATGTGTTCATGGACTCTTTGTACAGGGCGGTGGGCGGGAAGTCTGATAACGCGGTTTACACCGATTTTGAGAATTCGATGAGCGTGTTGACGACGGTGGATAGCATGCAACATAAGGGCCAGGCGGCGATTGACTACGGCAATAAAGCGATGATTCAGTTGACGGACGTAGTGAAGGGAAAGCCGTGGATGAAGGTGGATAAGCAGGGGGCGGAGTATGGGCTGCTGCGATGGAGCGATGGGGGTGGGGAGACGAAGGTTGGCGATCGGGTGGAGATCTACTGTAGTAACTTGGATATGAGTACTAACTGTTACGACCGTTACTATGTGGCGAAGGGCAATCAGATCGTCGATGTATGGCCGATTATGGGTCGCGCGGGCGCGGCACAGCGGTAGGTGCGGATCCTACTGGTTTTGGTGCTGGCGGGGGCTAGCTTAGGGCAGAGCCGGGACGGTTTTGTGAATGTGCCGGGGGGGCCAGTTTGGTATCGAATTGTGGGCGAGGGGCGGGGGATTCCGCTGGTGGTGCTTCACGGAGGGCCGGGCGGGAGTTCGTGTGGGTTTGCGGCGTTGGGGCCGTTGGGCGGGGATCGGCGGGTGGTTGTCTACGACCAGTTGGGGGGCGGGCGCAGTGGGCGGCCGACGGATCCGACGCTGTGGCGGGTGGAGCGGTTTGTGGAGGAGTTGCACTCGCTGCGGAAACAGTTGGGGTTGAGACGGATGCATTTGATGGGACAGAGTTGGGGCGGTTCGTTGGCGGCGGCTTATGTGCTCGCGAAGGGGACGAAGGGGATTGCTTCGTTGACTTTGAGTAGCGCGCTGCTGAGTACCAGCGACTGGATGCGGGATGCGAGGGAGCTGAAGAAGCAGTTGCCGAAGGAGGTTCAGGAGGTGCTGAACAGGCATGAGGCGGCGGGGACGACGAATGATCCGGAGTATCGGAAGGCGGAGGGGGAGTATACCCGGAGATTTGTGAGGCGGAGCCCGCCGGGGCCACCGAATCCGGAGTGCTCGGAATCGATTCGCAATCGGACGATTTATGAGCAGATGTGGGGACCGACCGAGTTTTTTGCTACGGGGAGTTTGAAGGATTTTGATGTGACGGGGCGGCTGGGGGAGCTGCGGCTGCCGGTGCTGTTTTTGAATGGGGAGTTTGATGAGGCGCGGCCCGAGACGGCGGCCCGGTACCAGAAGTTGGTCCCGGGGTCGAGGCTGGAGGTGATTCCGGAGGCGGCGCATTCGCTGCTGGGGGATCAACCGGCGCGGACGATTGATATGTTGCGGCGGTTTTTGAAGGCGGCGGAGGCTACGGCTTCAAAACGTTAGTTTGGCACCGAGTTGAATGACTCGACCGCTAGCGGCGGACTGAATTACGGTGTAACTGGCGTTGCCGACTTGGGAGTTTGGCTGGCCGAAATTCGTCTTGTTCAAGGCGTTGAAGAATTCGCCTCGGAGTTGGAGTTTTAGATTTTCGCGGAGCGAGATGGATCGGAAGAGGGAGAGATTGAGGGTGGCGTCGCCGGGGCCATCGAGGATATTGCGACCCGAGGAGCCGAAGGTTCCACGGCCGGGTTGGGCGAAGGCGGCACCGTTGAACCATTGGAGACGAGATTGGGTAAAGTTTGTGCGAGGATCGCCGATTTGTTGGGCGAATTGGTTGGCGGCTCCGCAGTTACAAACGTCGCCCTGGGCCTGGACGGAGAGGGGGAAGCCGCCGCGGAAGCTGGCGATGGAGTTGAGGGTCCAGCCTTTGATGAAGGGGTTTTTGCCGGGGAGTTCGTAAGTGGCGCTGAAGATGGGGCGGTGGCGGATATCGAAG
>JANODS010000081.1:0-2346 GCA_031412835.1 Acidobacteriota bacterium
CGCGGCAAGGCCGAAGTCGTCCGTTTTAGTCTTGTCGGGCTCCTCTCTCGCGGCCATTTGCTGATTGAAGACGTCCCCGGCGTCGGCAAAACTACCCTTGCCAATGCCCTCGCCCGCGCCGTCGATAGCCGCTTCCAGCGAATTCAGTTCACCGCCGACATGCTCCCCGGCGACGTCCTCGGCGTCACCGTTTTCAACGCCCAAACGCAGGAATTCGAGTTCAAGCCCGGTGCCATCTTTACGAACTTTCTCCTCGCTGACGAAATCAACCGGGCGACACCCAAGACGCAATCAGCCTTGCTCGAAGCCATGAACGAGCAGCAGATTTCGATCGACGGCCGCAGCTATCCGCTCGCCCGCCCGTTCATGGTCATCGCGACCCAGAACCCGATCGAGCACCACGGCACCTACCCACTTCCCGAATCGCAACTGGACCGCTTTCTGATGCGGATCCGCATCGGCTACCCCGACCCCGCCAGCGAACGCGAGATCCTCCGCCGCGGCAGCTCCCATCAATCCACCGTACCGGCGCTCCTGGACCAAGCCGAAATCCTTGAGCTACAGCAGACCGTCGAGCACGTCCTCGTCGACGATTCTCTCGTCGATTACCTTCTCGCCATTGTCGAAAAGACTCGCGCCCACGACTCGCTATCACTCGGCGTCAGCCCCCGTGGAGCGCAAGCGCTATATCGCGCCGCCCAGGCGCTCGCGCTCCTCGAAGGCCGAGCCTTCGTAACCCCCGACGACATCAAACGCCTGGCCGTCCCGGTCCTCGCCCATCGCGTCGCGCTGCACTCTCGCGCTTCCTCGTCCCAACGCTCCTCGGCTGCCGCGGAACGGCTCATCGCGGAAATTCTTACTTCGACCGCTGTGCCGCTCTAACCTTCTCGTCCAAAAAGTTCGGCCACTGCGTGATGACCAAACAAACGCCCGCCACCACCAGCCCCATCCACGCAAACCAATCTCCGTAACGCGTGTACGGCGTCTGGTCAGCCCGCCAACCAAATCCTAACGTCCCCGCCATCGCTTCAAAGCCCGGGAAGCTCTGCCGCACCGCCCCCGCCGGATCCACGCTCGCCGTAATCCCGTTGTTCGTCACCCGCAACACCCATCGCCGATTCTCCGCCGCCCGCATCCGCACCAAACTCAAATGCTGCTCCCGCGCGGCGGTCTCGAAGAAATAGCCGTCGTTCGATAAGTTCACGAACACCTCCGCCCCGGCCCGGGCGAACTCCCGCACGTGGTGCGGCACAGCGCTTTCGTAACAGATAAAGGCTCCGATGCCTCGCCCGTCCGCTGAGAAAGTCACCAGGCGCTTCCCGGGCGTATAAGCGCCCACCTCCCCGCTTACTTGGTTCACCCACGAGAACAGCTCCGGCACGTACTCCCCGAACGGCACTAGAAACATCTTCGCGTACCGGTCGCCCGTCTCGCCGGTCCGGCTCACATATTGCGCCGTGTTCAAAACTTGGCCCGTTGCTGTCCGCGCGATCGAACCCAAAAGCATAGGGGCTTGCAGCGTGGCGGTAATCTCTCTCGTCCGCCCCTGCAAATCGGCGTCACTACCGAAAAAGATCGGCGATGGCGTCTCCGGCCACAGCACCATCGACGGCCGCTTCCCTTCCCCAGCCGCCAGCGACAACGCCGACAACAACTGCTTTTGCTCCGAATACAACTCCTCCGACCAATCCCCCGCCACGGGAAAATTCGGCTGCACCGCCACCGCCGACGCTGTAGCCTTTAACCCCTCTGGCAGCTTGGGCAAAAACACCGGCAGCAGGACGAACACCACCCATGCCGTATAGGTCCGCGGTCGCCGCAGCAGCAACAGCGCCACGCAAATCCCCATCAGAGCGAATACGAATGAGATGCCATACACCCCCGTGTAAGGCGCGAGACGCATCGCGATCGGCTGGTCAATCCCCGCATTCCCGAGCATTAGCCACCCAAACAACGTCAGCGGCTCCTGTGTCCGCTCCAGACCCGCCCACAGCAACGCCATCGCCGGAGGGCCGTACCAATGCCGTACCAGCACCCCGCCCAACCAGCCAAACACCCCGTAGTGGATCGACTTCAGAACGCAGAACAAAGCAAACGCTCCCCATCCCCCCCACCATCCCATGCCCCCATGCACTTCCAACACCGACGCGATCCAGTTACAAGTGATCGCCCAAAAGACAACACCCATCACCCATCCCAACAGGACCCGCCGCCAAGGTACGAACTCCCGGCTCAACGCAATCGTCAGCGGCGTCAACGCCACCGGGGCCAGCCACCACGCATCAAAGCGCGGAAACGCCAGCGCCATCAAAACGCCGCTAATCGCCGCCAGCAGCAGATGCATGT
>JANODS010000082.1:0-11500 GCA_031412835.1 Acidobacteriota bacterium
GACCATCCAGATGTCGTTGTCGCGGCTCATGTCCTGGATCTTGGCGAACAGCGCGGCAGGCAGCGTGGCACCGCCCCCCCGACGAGCGATGGCAGCCTTAACGGCAGCGACATCCCCCGCCGCGGCCAAGCCGCCGTCAAAGAACGCGATGCCATTGCTATCGCCTTTCTTCGAAAACAGATCAATTCCTTGTACCGACTGTACAGTGGTCAGGCCGTTCAGCGAAAGGAACGTTTTGATGCGGGCAGCATCGAAGTTGCCCCGGACCAGCATCAGCGCGTGTTGTCCTTTGGTATTGGTGTCGATCGACGCCATCACAACCTCTGACAAATCACGGCGAGGATCGAAACCGGTCAGCGAGCTAAACTTGCCGAGTTCATCGTCGTGCAGATTCATATTCTGCATGAAGAGTTGGCCCAGCGCCGACGCCTTGGCGCGAGTCACGTCGACACCAGCGACTACTTTCGCGTCGGGCATCACCAAGTTGAGCAGCCCGTTGTCTGCGCCAAAACTGGCGGCAGCCAATAACAATCCAGAGAGAAGTACGTTGCGATAATTCATGAGTTCAATTGCTCCTACTATTGACCTAACGACCGTTGGACAGAATTCGTTCCCGGTTTGTTGCAAACTATCGCTTGCCGATCGCATAAAGCGCTTCGCCGGTCCGAATGAAGACCTGCCCATCCACCGCGACCGGGCTGGCGAGCGTATAGCCTTCGAGGCGGTTTACACCAAGCACGGCAAACTGCGGACCCGCCTGCACCACCGTCGTGATCCCTTCCTCGTTCGTGCAGTACAACTTGCCGTCGGCCAGCAGCGGCGAAGCGCTATACGTCCCCAGTTCGATCCGTTGGCCCTCATAAATCACTTTACCCGTCGCAATTTCCAGGCAGATCATAATGCCCTTGTCGTTCAAAATGTAAATATACTTACCGTCGCTGGCCGGCGTGGGAACGTCGGGGCCCAGGTTGTTCGACCACAGCAGATCAGGGCTCCCAGCCTTGAATGCATGATAGGGCCGACCCCGACTAGCCCCCCAAATCACGATGTCACCCGCGACCACTGCCGAAGCGATCGTGCGGTTGGCGGGGTTTGCGCCAGGGTTGAATCCTCCCGTGCGCCACAATTCCAAGCCAGTCGACGGTTCATGCCCCGTAACGACATCGCCGCCCGTGATGATCAATTGCTGCTTTCCGTTGACCATCGCCAGTTGCGGCGTCGAGTAGCTGTCCTTCGATTCCTTCTGCGCCGGCGCGGGCCGCTCGTGCCGCCACAGCGTCTTCCCCGTGCGTTTGTCCAGCGCGAGGATGTACGACGGCTTGTCCGTCGTGAAGCCGTGAATCACGTTCATATACAGCCGGTCACCATCGAGCAGAGGCGAGGACGCGTAGCCGTGGTTGATGCCAATCTCGCCGTAGTCGGCAATCAGGTCGCGCTTCCACACCGGCTTGCCGTCAACGGTATAGCAGCCCAGCCTGGCGTGACCGGTGGTGGTCCAGACATGACGGCCGTCCGTAATCGGCGAAGGCGACGACGAGTTCTGCTTGCGCCACAGCCGGTTGCCGTGGTCGATTGCGACGCGCCATTTCTCCGTGCCGTCTTTACGGCGAAGCGCCAGCAGGAAGATCTTGTCATTGGTCGGCTCGTCAGCCTTCCGCAGGCCCCGTGTCTCATAAGTGGCGCTCACAAACCCGGCTTCGGCGGTCGTTACATAAATCGTGTCTCCCCACACCACCGGCGTAGCGGCGCTCCAACTCGGCATCTTCGTCTTCCAAAGGATGCCTTCCGTCTCGCTCCACTTTATGGGCAAGTTCTTCGCCGTGGGAGCGCTGCCCTGCGAGGTGGGTCCACGCCACTGCGGCCAGTTGGAATCGGCGGCGCAGAGTGCGCCTGCCACAAGAAGCGCACAGGCCGCGCCGGCTCTGCACCAACGGGCGAGGAACTCGCCCATCCTGCCGGGCCGAAGTGAGTCCGTGGTGCGCGTGTTCCTCAAATGCAGCAAGTAGGCCATGCGTCAAGTTTAATACCCACGGCGACGCTGCGGGTACACTAGTTACGAATGAACTTGTCTCGCCTCTTTCTCATCTCCATGTTTCTCCTTGCGGTTGCCTTCGGCCAACGTCCCCTCACGGGCTCGGCCAAGATTCAACTGTCGCTCGAACGCCTGCAAACGGTCGGCAACGTCCTGATGATCGCAGCCCATCCGGATGACGAAAATACCGCCCTTTTGGCCTATTTCGCCCGCGGTCGCCAACTGCGCACCGCTTACCTGTCGCTCACCCGGGGCGAGGGCGGCCAAAACCTCATCGGTAGCGAACAGGGCGAACTAATGGGCGTCATTCGAACCCAGGAGTTACTCGCCGCCCGGCGGGTCGACGGTGCCGAACAGTTCTTCTCGCGGGCCGTGGATTTTGGCTTCACCAAAACAGCCACCGAAACGCTCACCAAGTGGGACCGGGAAAAGGTGCTCGGCGATGTGGTTTACACGATCCGCTATTTCCAACCCGACGTCATCGTGCTACGTTTCTCCGGCACCCCCCGCGACGGCCACGGCCAGCATCAAGCTTCCTCCATCCTCGGCCGCGAAGCGTTCGCCGCCGCCGCTGACCCGGCTCGTTTTCCAGAGCAGAAACTGAAGCCCTGGCGGACCAAACGCCTGCTCTTAAACGTCCCTTCCTTCACCCCGCAAATGCAGGCCGAAGCGGAGAAGATGCCGAACAAAATTGGCCTGAACCTGGGTGCCTATGACCCCATCACCGGCTTGTCGTTTGGCGAAGTGGCCGCGATTTCGCGCAGCCAACATCGGAGCCAAGCGATGGGCGCGCGAGAAGACCGCGGCGCGCAGATGAACTACTTCGTCAACCTCGCCGGCGACCCCGCGGCGAACGACCTCCTCGACGGCGTCGATACCACCTGGGCCCGAGTCCCTGGCAGCGCCGAGACGGCCAAACTCCTGGCCCAAGCCAAGGCGAACTACGATCCGCGCCATCCCGAAAAGACGGTCGCGACGCTGCTCGCAGCCCGGCAAGCGATGGCGAAACTGAGCCATCCGGCCATCGCCGATAAGCTGCATACGCTCGACGAGACAATCGCCGATTGCCTGGGCCTGTTCCTGGATGCCAGCGCCGAAAAGTTCTATGCCGTGCCAGGAGAGGCGCTGAGCGTCCGACTGCTCGCCGTGAACCGATCCTCCGTTCCCGTTCAATGGAACTCCGTCACCATTGTCGAGCCCATGGCCGTCAACAAGCCGCTCGCGCAGGGAGTGAACGAGGTGGTCCCGGCGTCGGTGGCTGTGCCGCCCTCACAGCCCTTCACCCGTCAGTACTGGCTCGCCAAGCCCAAGCTGGAAGCGATGTATGTCATCGACGATCCAGCCGTGCTGCGGAATGCCGAAGAGCCCGCGGCCCTGCACGCTCGCTTTCAGTTAACCGTGGCCGGGCAGTCGATGGAACTGACGCGGCCAGTGCTGCATCGGTACACGGATCGCATCTATGGCGAACTGACGCGGCCGCTCGTATTCACGCCGCCCGCCACGGTTTCGCTGAGCGAAAAATCGTTTTTGTTCGCCGACGCCAAGCCCCGGCAAGTCGCCGTCCAGGTCACCGCGATGCGCGCCAAAGTGAGCGGCGCGGCCAAGCTGCGCGTGCCCGCTGGCTGGTCCGTCACTCCCGCGCAGCAGCCGTTTTCGCTCCTCGAAACCGCCGAACAAACCTCCGTCAACTTCACCGTAACCCCGCCGCCGGGCGAATCCCGCGCCGAGTTGAACGCATCTGTTGAAGTCGCGGGTCAGGAGTCGGCCCTCTCCATGCTCTCGATCGAATATCCCCACATCGCGCCCCAAGCCGTATTCAGCGCCGCGTCGGCCAAGGCCGTGCGCATGGACGTGAAGACGCTGTCGCGGAACATCGGCTACGTCATGGGTGCCGGCGACGAAGTGCCGCAGGCGCTCCGCCAACTCGGCTGCCAGGTCACGCTGCTCTCCCCTACCGATTTAGCCTCGGCCAAGCTCGATCAGTTCGACGCGATCGTCACCGGCGTCCGGGCCTTCAACACGCGCCCCGACCTGCGCGCGAACATCCAGCGGGTCTACGATTTCGCGGCCGCCGGCGGCACGGTGGTCGTGCAGTATAACGTCGCCGAAGGCGGCTTCTGGGGCGGCAATCCTAAGCTCCTCGACAAGGCCGGTCCCTATCCGTTTACGACTTCAAATGAGCGAGTGACGGTGGAAGAAGCCCCGGTCGAGTTCCTGTCGACCCATCCGTTGATGCAAAAGCCGAACCAGATCACGAACAAGGATTTCGACGGCTGGGTCCAGGAGCGCGGGCTCTACTTTGCCACCAACATCGACCCGCGCTACACCAGCCTGTTCACGATGCATGACCCCGGTGAAAAGCCGATGACCGGTGGTACGCTGTATACGCCCATTGGAAAAGGCGCCTACGTCTTCACCCCGCTAAGCTGGTTCCGCCAGTTGCCGAACGGGGTTCCAGGCGCGTTTCGAATCTTCGCTAACTTCCTCTCCGCCAGCAAACCATGATCGAAGAACCGCCGCCGTTCCTGAAAACTTGGTCTCGCGTCTATACCGCTGTCCTGCTGTATCTGGTCTTGCTGATCGGGCTGTTTGCCTGGTTCGGAAGGGCTTGGTCATGAGACCCCTCGACTGGGTAGTTCTCTTTCTAACGTTGGGCGGAATTATCTCCTACGGCCTCTGGCGCGCTCGCGGCAAGCAGACCACCGATTCGTATCTCCGCGCCGGGCGCACCATGCCCTGGTATGCCATGGCGCTGTCCATCATGGCGACCCAGGCCTCGGCCATTACGTTCATCTCGACGACAGGACAAGCCTATGTCGACGGCATGCGCTTCATCCAGTTCTACCTCGGGCTGCCTATCGCCATGGTCATCTTGAGCGTGACCGCCGTACCGATCTTTCATCGCGCCAATGTCTATACCGCCTACGAATACCTGGAGCAGCGCTTCGATAGTAAGGTGCGACTCCTCGTCAGCATCCTGTTTCTGATTCAGCGCGGCCTAGCGGTCGGGCTCGCTCTAGCAGCGCCGGCTATTGTGCTCACCGTGATCCTTGGCTGGTCCGCCGAAGCGACGACACTTTTCATGGGCGTCACCGTCATCGCTTACACCGTCGCTGGCGGCGTGAAGGCGATCACCTGGACCGACTTTCAGCAAATGCTCATCATGATGTTCGGGCTCGGCATGGCGCTGATCACCGCCATCTGGATGCTGCCAGCGCACATCGGTTTCACCGGCGCGCTGGCGGTAGCTGGCGGGGCGGGGAAGTTGAATCCCATCGTCACGGCCTTCTCCTGGAACGATCGATACAACCTGTGGAGCGGCATCTTCGGCGGAATGTTTCTGGCGCTTTCGTATTTCGGTTGCGACCAAAGCCAAGTGCAACGCTACCTCACGGGCAGCTCGATCGCCCAAAGCCGGTTGAGCCTGCTGTTCAACGCGGTCGCGAAGCTGCCCATGCAATTCACGATTCTGCTCACCGGATGCATCGTTTTTGCCTTCTTCACATTTGAACAACCGCCGCTGCTGTTCCAGAAAAATGCCCAAGCGAGAATCGAACAGTCCGCCGAATACCCGGCCCTGAAAGGCCGCTACGACGCGGCGTTTCTAAAGCGGCGCGCGGCGGCCGAGAACATCGGCAAAGACCGCGAGGCCTATCAATCCGCCCACCAGGAGTTTGAAGTCGTCCGCAAGGAAGGTTCAAAACTCGCCGAGCGCCTGCTGGGTGAAAAGGGCTTCAACGATACGAACTACATCTTCCTGAACTTCGTCACGACGTACCTGCCCGTGGGCTTGGTCGGCCTGGTGATCGCCGCCATCCTCGGCGCGGCCATGTCCGTCATCTCGGGTGAGATCAATTCGCTCGCGACGGTCTCCGTGATCGACGTCTATCGCCGCTATCTGAAGAAGGAAGCTTCTGACCGTCACTACCTTTGGGCCGCCCGCGGCGCCACCGCGTTCTGGGGGCTATACGCCGTGGTCACGGCCCAATTCGCCCGCAATATGGGCTCGCTCGTCGAAGCCGTCAACCTCCTGGGTTCGTTCTTCTACGGCGGCATTCTCGGCGTCTTCGTCCTGGCGATGTACACGAAGCGCGTCGGCCCCTGGGCCGCCTTCATCGGCGTCATCGCCGGCGAGGCGGCGATCTTCACCCTCCACTACAGCGGCATGGCGTCCTTCCTCTGGTACAACGTCGCTGGGTGTCTAGTGGTGATCGCCGTCGGGCTGGGGATCTCTTTCTTCGAGAAGCGGCCCGTCGCCTAGACCTGCATCGTGGCCACGTCAACGTGGCTCCGATGCCCTTCTACAACCACGATTCCGCTTTCGGTAACGTGATACCGCTTGGCGTCTTCCTCCAGGTTGTAGCCGATGGTGGCACCCTCCGGAATCCGAACGTTCTTATCGAGAATCGCCCGTTTAATCTTGGCGCGCCGCCCAATATCGCAGTTATCGAAAACGATCGAATCTTCTATCATTGCCCCCGCGTGAATGCGGCAGCCCCGCCCAATCACCGAGTTCTTCACCGAACCACCCGCCAGAATCGAGCCCCCGGCCACAATCGAATCGATGCCGACGCCCCGGCGGCCTTCTTCATCAAACGTGAACTTCGCCGGCGGATCCTCATATCCCGCCGTGCGCAAACGCCACTCGCGGTTGTACAAGTTCAACGCCGGATCCACCGCCCGCAGATCCATATTTGCCTCATAGTAGGCTTCCAGCGTTCCAACGTCGCGCCAGTACGACTGCGAACCCGCCGGGTCACCGGGGATTTTGTTCGTCTGGAAATCGTACGCAAACAGTTCGCTCCGACCGACCAGCGAAGGAAGAATGTCACGGCCAAAATCGTGCGAAGAGTTCTCGTTCGCGGCGTCCGCATAAAGTTCCCGCAGCAGCAGCCCGGTCGAGAATATGTAGTTGCCCATCGAGGCAAACACTTGGTCCGGCTTGCCCGGAATCGTCGGCGAGTCGGGGTTCTTCTCGTGGAATCCTTGAATCCGCCCGTCGCTCCCACACTCGATCACGCCGAACTCGCTCGCATACTGCTTGTCCACCGGAATCGCGGCCACCGTTGCCTGCGCCCGCTTCTGTTCGTGAAACTCGATCATCTCGCGGATGTTCATCCGGTAAATGTGATCTGCCCCGAAGATGCAAACCAGATGCGGGTCGGCCTGCTCAATCAGGTTGATGTTCTGATACACGGCATCGGCCGTTCCCCGGTACCAAGTCTCGCCGGCCGACCGCATCTGCGCCGGCACCGGAATCACAAATTGGTTCTTGAGCAGCCCGCTGAACTCCCATCCATCTCGTATGTGTTGGAGCAGCGACTGGCTCTTAAACTGGATCAGGACGTACGTCGAGTACACGCCCGAATTAACCAGGTTACTGAGCACGAAATCGATGATTCGGTAGCGACCGCCAAACGGCACCGCTGGCTTGGCGCGCTCCTTGGTCAGCGGGTAAAGGCGAGTGCCCTTGCCGCCAGCCAGCACGAACGCTAAAACTCGAAGTTGCATGAATTCACGCTCCGACCGGAACCCGCTGGGGCCCCGGAAAAATTATGTCAAGAAGAGACTGCCCTTCTTTTATACAACCAAGTGGACCCCCGTAACACGCCCCCCTCGAAACGATACACTCACAAGTCATATGAGTCTCCTCTGGGTCCGCGCTTTTTGCCTCTCGTTGCCTCACGCGACCGAAGACGTGAAGTGGGAAAAAGACCTCGCCTTCTGCATAGGGGCGAAGATGTTTGCCGTCGCCTGTCTGGAGCCGCACGCAGTCAAGCTGTCGTTTAAGGCCACGCCGGAGGCCTTCGCGGAACTCGTCGAACGGCCCGGCATCATCCCAGCGCCGTACTTGGCCCGCGCCTCGTGGGTGGCGCTCGAGGATGAAGACGCGCTGCCCCGTCAGGAGTTGGAGCCGCTGCTGCACACCGCCTACCAACTCGTCCTCGCCAAACTTCCGAAGAAACTTCGTCTCTCACTAATGCCTTGACAGTCTACATATCGTGGGGCAGACTATAGGTAGAACGTCTATGTCTACTACCCCTTTGCTCCAAGGCACGCTCGATATGCTCATCCTGCAAGTGCTGTCACGCGATCCGCTGCACGGCTACGGAATCTCCACCGCGCTGCAGCAGATGTCTCAGGAAGTGTTGCAGGTCCAGCAGGGCAGCCTCTATCCCGCTCTGCATCGGCTGGAGAACAAAGGCTGGCTCTCGGCCGAGTGGAAGGAATCCGACCAGGGCCGCATGTCGAAGGTCTACTCGCTCACCAAGACCGGCAAAAAGCAGCTTGCCCAGGAAGCCGCCAACTGGCGCCGCATGGCCGCCGCGATTGAACTGGTGATGGCATGACGCCCGAAGATCGCAAGCTCCAAGCCGAGATGGACGACCATCTCCGCTCTCATGCGGCGCACCTCGAAAGTCAGGGCCTGCCGCCCGCCGAGGCGATGCGTCAAGCCCGGATCGCCTTCGGCCCTGTCGAATCCATCAAGGAAGAATGCCGCGACCAACGCCCCGGCAACTGGCTCTTCGATCTCGGCCGCGACATGCACTATGCCTGGCGCATGCTCCGCCGCTCCCCCGTCCTCGCCGCCACCGCTGTGCTCTCCCTCGGCCTGGGTATCGGCGCCAATACCGCCATCTTTACGATCATCGATTGCCTCATGCTGCGCTCGCTTCCGGTCGAGCGGCCAGAAGAGTTGTTCGCCGTGAAATGGCAGTCGAAAAAGCATCCGGACGATGCCGTGATCCGGTCCGCCAACGGTTCCTCGCAAGGCAAAGAACTCATGGTCGCCAACTTCTTCTCGGTGGCATCCTACGATGCCATCCGCGCCAAGATCCAGGTGGCCGGCTTTCTGGAAGCTGGTTCCGCCAGCGTCCGCGTGGACGGCCCGGCGGAGACTGCGCGCGTGCAACTCGTTTCCGGCAACTACTACAACCTACTCGGCGTGAATGCCTACCGCGGGCGTTTATTGCTCCCCTCCGATGACGAAGCCAACGCCACGCCAACGGCCGTCGTGAGCCATCGTTTCTGGCGCAAACACCCCGAAATCGTCGGCACCTCCATCCGCATCAACAATCGTGAGTTTCAAGTAGTCGGGGCAACTCCGCCCGAATTCTTTGGTCATGAAATCGGTGTTTATCCGGACATCGCCACTCCGTTGCGGCAAAGCATCACGCCTGAGTTGAGTAGCCCTCTCTACTGGTGGGTCAAGCTGATCGGCCGCTTCGAGACGAAGCCAGACCTGGAGCCCTTGAATGCGCTGCTGGTCCACTCCCTGGTCGCCACTCCTTCGAGCGCGGATACCACTCCGGCCCTGCGCCTGGAGCCCGCCGCAGATAGCCTCAGCGGCCTACGCCGACAATTCTCTGAGCCGCTGCGCATTCTGATGCTGATGGTCGCGCTGGTCCTGTTTATCGCCAGTGCCAACGTGGCGAACCTCCTCCTCGCTCGCGCCGTCGCTCGGGAAAAAGAGATTCAAATCCGTCTCGCCCTCGGCGCGTCCGTCAGCCGCCTCACGCGCCAATTCCTCGCCGAGTTTCTCCTCCTCGCTCTGCTCGGCGCAGCATTTTCGCTCGGCATCGCCTACTCCCTGGTCCAGGCGATCTTGCCGCTCGTACCTGGCCGCGGCGAAATCGAATTGCTCGATAGTAGTCCGCTAAATCTCCGCATCCTCGCATTCACCACGTCCGTCTCGCTATTCATCACGATTCTCTTCGGCCTCTGGCCCGCCCGCCAAGCGGCAAAGACTCGCTTGGTCACGGGCAGTCCGAAACGCTTCTCCGGTGCGTTAGTGGTCATGCAAGTTGCCCTCGCCACCGTGCTCGTCCTCGGCGCCGGCTTCTTCGTCCAATCTCTTCGGAACCTCAATGATCAGCCGCTCGGCTTCGAACGCGAACGCCTGCTGCTCTTCACCGTCGACGTGCTGCAAACCGGAACAACTTCCACCGCCGCGGGCCCTTTCTATATCGAGATGCAGCGTCGGCTGCGCGAATTGCCCGGCGTCTCTCAGGCCTCAGCCTCGCTCGTTCGTCCGATGACCGGAGGCGGGTACTGGACCCGGGCACTCCTTCCCGACAAAAAGTTTCAGCAGATCGCGGTTCACCCGGCCTTGAGCGGCTATCAGGAGGCGCTTGGCATCGGCCTCCGCGCTGGTCGCGCGCTAACCGCGGCCGACCCGCCAGATCGGGCCGTCATCAACGAAACCCTCGCGAAGAAGCTCTATGGTCAAGCCAACGCTATTGGGGCCTCGATTCAGATCGGTGGTCGTCCACCGTTCAAAATGCTGGAGGTGGTTGGCGTCGTGCGCGACGCCCGTTATGAGAACGTTCGCGGCGATCTGAAACCGACGCTCTATCGCCCCCTCGACCCCGCCACTGACTTCCGCGGTGGCGCGCTCACCTTCGCCGTCCGCACCACGCGGGACCCGAACAAACTCCTCCCCGAAATTCGCAAAATCGCCTCCGACATGAATCGCGACATGCCCCTCGTCGACGTCCGCACCCTCGACGAGCAAGTCGACGACCTCCTCCGTCAAGAACGCCTCTTCGCCCTCCTCTGTGGCGGCTTCGCAGGCCTTGCCTTGCTCCTCGCCGCCCTCGGCCTGTTCGGCGTTCTCGCCTACCGGGTCAACCGCCGCCAAACCGAACTCGGCATCCGCCTCGCCCTTGGTGCCCCGCGCTTCGGCCTCTGGCGCATGGTGCTCATGGAAGGCTGGCGCTGGCTCGTCCTCGGCACCGCCGCCGGCGTCCTGGCCGCCTACCAGGGCGTCGCGTACGTCCAAAGCTTCCTCTACGGTCTCCAAGCCGCCGAGTTCCAAAATTGGGTGACGCCCTTGGCCACCCTTTTCCTCGTCGGAACCGCAGCCATTGCCATCCCCGCCTGGCGCGCCTGCCGCGTCGATCCCATGGTGGCCCTGCGCCAGGACTGAGCCGGAGTGATAATGGAAGTCTCTTATGCGACTCGCCGTCATCGGTCTCGGATTCATGGGCAGCACTCATCTGAAGGCGCTCCAAAATTTGTCTGGCGTTGAACTCGCCGCCGTCGTCAGTAACGATCCTAAAAAACTCGGCGGCGACCTCACCGCCATCCAGGGCAATCTCGGGGGCCCCGGCGAAGTCCTCGACTTCTCGAACGTCAAACAGTACCGCACCCCCGAAGAGGCCTTCGCGGACCCGTCCATCGACGCCGTCGATCTCTGCCTGCCCACCGACCTCCACGCGCCGCTTTCCATCGCGGCCCTCCGCGCCGGCAAGCATGTCCTCGTCGAAAAGCCGATGGCCCTGAACCTAGCCGAATGCGACCAAATGATCGAGGAAGCCGACAAGGCCGCCCGCATTCTGATGACCGCCCAAGTCCTCCGCTTCTTCCCCGCCTATACCGCCCTCCGGGCTCAACTCACGAGCGGCCAACTCGGCCAAGTCCGCTCCGCCCTTTTCCGCCGCCGCTGCGCCGCGCCGTTCTGGAGCC
>JANODS010000083.1:0-3614 GCA_031412835.1 Acidobacteriota bacterium
GTTCACTCGGCTCCGCCGAAAAATCGCCAAACGCTCTCACCCGCCGCTCCAGCGTCGCCACCTCATCGCTCACAATCTGCGCCGCCTGCTGCAAGAACCCAGGATCATGCCGATCCGCCAACTCGTCCATAATCAGCCGAATCGGCGTCAGCGAGTTCTTCACCTCATGCGCCATCTTCCGGGCCAAACTCTGCCAACTCTCGACCCGCGCCAAATGCAGCAGCTTGTCTCGATTCTCCTCCAGCTGCGCCGCCGTCCGATTAAACGCCGCCACCGTCTGCGCCCCTTCATCCCCACCCTCACGCTGCGGCAATCGAATCGTCAAGTTCCCACTCGCTAGCTCCGCCAAACCCGCCTGCAACTCCCGCATCGGGCGCGTAATCTGAATCGCCATCCAAATCAGCACCGCGAGCGAAGCCAGAAACACCGCCGCCGCCGCCAGCAATAAAGTCAAAACGAACCCACGCCGCAAGTCGAACATCCGGGCCTTGTCCACCGTCTCCCGGGCTTGCGCATACTGCTGCTGCAGCAAAGTCATCCCCGGCCCGCCCACCTTCCGCGCATACGCCCACACATCCCCATTCGGCCGCAGCACCAGATAGTTCAGCCGGTCCCCCGTCTCCCCCGAAAGGAAAAACCGTTCCGGCTCCTCACTCGCCACAAACGAGCTGATCTGCGTCGGCCACAACTTCGCATCGGCCGCCGAAAACCGCTGCGGTGCCAACTTGCCGTCCGCCGCGTCCTCCTTCACTGACTCCCGTGCCCGCTGATACATCTCCCGACCCGTCGACTCCAGCGACTTCGAAAGGCTGTCCAGCTCATCCGTCGAAGCGTACGACAGCGAAGTCTCCAGCAACTGGATCGTGACCCACAACATCGCGCCCAGCGGTGCCAGCGTCGCCAGCAGAAAAACCGCGATCAGTTTGGTGCGCAGACTCACTGTGCCAAGCCTAGCGCCTAATGTCCGTCAAACGAAAGGGACCCTTCTCCAGCGCCCACCGATGATCCACCCCCCGCTGCGGCCGCCCAAACCACTCGATCAACCGCGCTAACGTCACCCCTGGATCCAGCGCCAAGCCCGCCGACTCCTTCGGATCGTCCGCCCGCAAGTCCATCCGCAGCCATAACGGCTTATCTTCGGCCACCCCGCTAACCGAAAGCGCCGCATGGTCAACCACCCATCGCTCCGCCGCATCCCGACTCAAATTCGAAACCTGCGCCTTCGCCCCGCCCAACCCCGTAATCGCAAATTTCTCTTCCCACAAATCGAAGCTCACCACGTAGCGATCCAGGCTCCGCCGAATCACGGTCGTGAACCGATCCGGCGACAACGAAAGTTGCAGCGAAAACACCAAAGCGGCCCCACTATGGAGCCGCTCCAGCGATTTGCCGTCCAGAAAATGAAGATACGGCACCTGAATCCGCAGCGTCTGATCATCCCACCGCACACGCAACAACTCCGGCGCCATCGCGCGAGCAATCGGAATGGCGGAATGAGCAAGCAGCAATCGACGGGTCATCAAAAATAGGCTCCCGTTATGAAAACGGGCTCCACCGTTCCCGAGCGGAACGGAACAGCGACGTAAAAATAAAATCCGTCCTTAGTACGAACTCCAAGGCCGGAAGAGTTTCGGACGGCTCCCCGCGAGTTTTGGTTCCAAACAGATCCGGAATCCACAAACGCCGCCAGCATTAATTTACGTCGCAGCCGCGTTCCGTACTCCACCGTGCTCGCCACCGCCCGCGTCGCGCCCAGCGGGGCCAGCTCAAATTTGCTCCACCCCCGCAGCGTCGTCGTATTTCCGTAGGCGAAGCGTTCATATAAAGGAGCGTCACCGCTCACCCCACCCCCCTGCACCGACACCCGAACATCGTGCCGCCCACGGCTCCAGTCCAGTCCAGCCTGAACCTCATGCCGCGTAAAGCGATAGTCCGAAGCGAGTCCCGCCAACCCACTGCGCAGCGCATACTGAGCATGGACGGTCGACTCGCCCGTTGATTCCTCACCCCACACACGCTGATATCGCAGAGTATTTATCAGCGCGTGCGAGGCTTCCCGGTTCACTCCAGGGGACGGAGTTGTGAACCGTTGGAGGCGAAGGCCGACTGAGATCGTAACTTCCTCACGATCGGCACCTCGCCAAGGCGTAAAAATCACATCCGGTTGATAAATCTGGTAGCCCCGGTACGGCTCGGCCACCATCGCCAGCGTGTTCGGATGAAACTGCGACCGAAGCGCCTGGAAGTGGAAACCCGGCCGAACCCGGCCGTCGAAGAAGGATCTTGCATAGCCGACCTTGATTCCCGTAAACCGCTCCATCAATTGGTCGCCATCGGAAACGAACCCCACATAGCCACCCTTCACCCCGGCCCTCACATCGGCTGTCCAGCCTTGCCGACTGTGATAGGCCAGCCGCGACGGTGACCCAATCACATCAATCCGCCGGCCCGAAACTTCCAGCACCACCCGAATCTGTTCCGTCGAAGAGCCCCGCAACAAACGCGGTGCCACCAGACGAACTTTCAACTCCTCCCGAATCCGTCCCGCCAACTGCGCAAACGCCTCCGGGGAAAACTTCTGGCCCACCCGCTCCTGCAACTCCTTCCGCAATCTCGTCGACAGCTTGCTTTCCGGCACGCCTGACAAGTCGATCCGTTCCACCGTATAACGGGAATTCACGTTCGTATCGTCCGGAACATTCCACGAAAACGCGCTGGCCGTAAAGATCCCGAACGTGAGCCCGGCCAGAAACACGATGCCGAACAAGCTGCGATAGGCGGTACCACTCATGCAAATGGATATGCAGGTAACGTGCCAATCGCTAACTCATTGATTCCACAAGACTCGCCAGCGCCATCACGGGCCATTTCGCGACGCCTGTGGCTCGAAAAGCACACTTGAGGATTCTTGCAACAAGTGCCCCTCACCGGAATCGAATATAATGAGAACGCAATGAGTGCTACGGCTAGTGGTTTGGCGCGCGTCTCGCGCTTCTACGAAGCCCCCGTGGGTAAAAAAGTTGTCATGGCTGTTACGGGGCTGATTTTGGTTGGGTTTGTGCTCGGTCACATGGCCGGCAACTTGCAGATTTATCTGCCGGTAGGGGAAAACGGCGTTTACGCCATCGACAAATATGGAGCCTTGCTCCATGCCAGCGAAGAGCTACTCTGGGGCGTCCGCCTCGCCTTGCTCGCCAGCGTCGGGCTGCACATCTGGTCCGCTATCCAACTGGCCTCGGTGTCCAATGCCGCCCGCCCCGTTCGCTACGTGAAACAGAGCCCGCTTAAAAGCTCCTACGCCTCCCGTACCATGTATTGGAGCGGTCCCATCATCGGGTTCTTCATCGTCTACCACCTTTTGCACTTCACCACCGGCACCGTGCATCCGGACTATAAGTACATGAGTGTGCATGACAACGTCGTCAAAGGCTTCTCCGTCTGGTACGTCTCAGCCTTCTATATCGTGGCCATGGCCCTGCTCTGCATGCACCTCTATCACGGCGTCTGGAGCATGTTTCAATCGCTCGGGTTCAATCACCCCCGCTACACCCCGCGCCTGCAGTTCGGCGCCAAAGCGTTCGCATTCCTCATCGCCGCGGGAAACATCTCGATTC
>JANODS010000084.1:0-1228 GCA_031412835.1 Acidobacteriota bacterium
GCTAGAAACTTAAGCGTAACCCAAATTGGATGCTGCGGGCGCCGCGGGCGGTGGCCAGGGTTCCGAAGCCGGGGGAGCCGAGGGTCGTGTTGGGGTCGTCGAAGTTAGCCTTGTTGAGTATGTTGAAGCTCTCAAAACGGAACTGAACGTTAAACCGCTCGTGGAACGGGAAGTTCTTCAACAAAGACAAGTCGAAGTTCTGGAGGCCGGGGCCGGTGAAGGCCGCTCGACTTACATTGCCAAATGTAAATTGCGCCGGCTGGGCAAACGCGGCCGTGTTGAACCAGCGCGCGGGGGTCCGCTCGCTCGCGGGCAGGGTCGGGTTGCCGACTAGGTTCGTCCGCTGGGCACCGGGATTAAAGGCGTTCGTCGTGTTGGCCTGGGTCGTCGACGAGTTTGGGCTGCCGGCCTGCAAGGTCATGATTACGCCTACGTTCCAGCCGCCGGCGACCCAGTTGGCCGGTCCCTTCGTCAGATGTTTACGGCCTTGACCCATCGGTAACTCGTATACGCCGGATGTTACAATTCGATGACGAACGTCGTTGCCGGATAGTGACCGTTCGGCTCTACGGTTGTAGAAGTCCTGGATGCCTCCGGGGACGTTCCCGTTCTCGAAGCCGGACGGGACGTCGTCGATGAACTTTGAGAATGTATAGTTAGTCAGGAAGTTGAGTCCCTTCGAGAAACGCTTTTCGAGCTTCAGGTTCATCGAGTGGTAACTGGAGTTACCCCAGAACGGAGACTGGGAGACGACGTTGCCGAACTGGGGAAACGGGCGGCGGGACTGGGCGTTACCGGCACCCATGAGTTCGGGACGCACCTGGTTGACGCTGGTGCTGGGGCCGTTGAGACGATGGCCGACGTTGGCGATGTAGCCGATTTCGGCCAGGGTCTGGCCGACGAACTGATGCTGGAGGATGAAGTTCCACTGTTGGGAGTAGCCGAGGCGGCGGTCGAGTTCGATGAAGCTGGGGTTGTAGCGGGCGGCTTGGCCGACGCGGACGGCCCCGAGAGAGGCGTCGAGGACGGGTTGGGTGGCATTGGCCGGGAAGCCGTTGCGGAGGAAGAATGGCGCGGTGATGCCGTTGTCGGGGGTGGATACGTCGACGGCGACCTCAAAACCGGCGGAGTTCGTGTTGGACCCCGGCAGGGGTGGGCCGAAGAAGATGCCGTAGGCGGAGCGGACGTCTGTGCGGGGGGAGCCGAAGGGCTTCCAGGCGAAGCCGAG
>JANODS010000085.1:0-2216 GCA_031412835.1 Acidobacteriota bacterium
TGCCAACATAGCCCGTCTCGATCATCAAAGAAGCAGTAATCGCTCGCTGGACGTTAAACTGATAGTGCATCGCATACGGGTTTTGAAGGCCCGGATTAATGGCGGAAAACGGGAATCGGACCGCGCTGGTGGCCGCCTGCCGTTCCACCACCTGGCGCAGCTGGTCCGTATAACGCGGAAACGAAAGCCCCAAATCGCGGGCCTCCCCTAAGCTCCAGCTCACGCGGAACGGTACCAGTGGATTCGCCACTGCTTGGCGCACCACCCCCGGCATCTGCGGGCTGAACAGAATCCCGAAGCCGCCCCGTACAACCGTCTTCGCCTTCCCGTCCAAATCGTAGGCGAAGCCCGCTCGCGGTCCAAGGTTCACCCAGCCATCGTTGTTATAAGGGTTCTTCGGATCGCGCGCGGGACCGAAATCAAACTTGGCCCAATCAGTCGGGGGAGCGGGATTGTAAAAACCGGCGGCAATAGAAGTCGTCGGCTCAGACACGTTTTTCGAATAAAAATCATAGCGCAGGCCCAGGTTCAGCACGAGGCGGGAGGTGACCCGCCAGTCATCCTGCACAAACAAACCTAACTCATGCATGCGCGATCGATACGGCGGAGATCCAAATGTAGGCGTCACACTACTGGGAATGTTACTAAGGAAATCAGCTTTGCTCTGGAAAGAAAAGGAAGGATTCTCAGGGTTACTCCGAAAGCCGGTGTTCAGTCCGTACTTACCGCCAAACTTGAAAGAATGCTTGCCCATGCGCCGGGAGATCTTCTGATCGAAGCTGTAGGTCGAACCGTACATATCCCAAATCTCCGCTCCGCCTACCCCAAATCCAGATGCGCCGGCGATGGAGATGCGGGGGACACTTCGATCCCATGGCGCGGTTTCCTTCCCCCCGTTTGGATCCTTGATCGTGAAGAACTTATCCAGCCGCTTCATGTCGTTAAAGTTCCAGCCGAAGCGGCTTTCCGACATCCAACTCGCCCCGCCCGTCGTGAAGCTCGATGTGATCCGGTCCTGAATATAATTAAAGGTTCGGTCATTCTGGCCGTCGATATAGTAACTTGGATCCAGTCCAAACGGCCTCATCCGCGTATAAGTAACCGCCAGATTGCTTAAGGACGTCAGACGCGCGTCGCCCTTGAGAACAAGGTGATTCTCGCGGCTGGTTGCGTTGCGAATCCCCTCAAACCCACCCACGTCGCTGTTAATCGGTACGTTCGGCAAGGGCAAGACGTCCAGCAGCAGCCTCGTCTCCTTTGCGGGCAACGCCCTCAGGATCTCGTCGCGAAAGGACGCCGTTGGTACCGTGCCGTTCACTCGGCGGGAAGCGGACTCCCGATATCCCTCATAGGTGGCGAAGCCAAATACACGGTCTTTGATAATCGGTGCGCCGAGCGTCCCTCCAAACTGATTGAATACGATCCGCGGCTTGCGGATCTCGGAGCCATCGGCCCTTCTCGCCGCCACGAATGGATTACGCGCATTCAAGACATGCGACTGATAATTCTCAAACAAGGTGCCGTGCCAACTGTTCGTACCAGATTTAGAAATGATATTTACCTGGCCCCCCACGACGCTCCCGTATTCGGCCGGCAGAATACCGCGCACCAGCTGCACCTCTTGGATGGCATCGATGCTCATCACGTCAATGTAGTTCCGCGCCCCATATTGCGACATACTCCGCTGTTCCGGATTAGAATTGGCATCCGTCCCATCGACGCTGATCCCGGTTCCGCTAGCGCCGATGCCGTTCAACCGCGGGCTACGGCCACTACCGGAGTCAACTCCGGCGGAGAGGCGAAGAATGTTGCTCACATTGCGGCGGCCCAAAGGAAGTTCGGTCACCTTCATCGCCTCAAAAGTTTGTACCTGCTCCGACGTGGACGTGTTGATCAGCGGCGCGCTCGCCTCCACATTCACCGATTCCGAAACCGACCCCACCTCGAGCGGGAACGTCTGCTTCAGCGTCTGCGCGGCAACGAGTTCCAGTCCTTTCAATTCGCGTCGCTTAAACCCCGCGGCTTCCACCCGCACCGAGTAGCTGCCCACGCGTAAAAAATCAAACGCAAAGTCGCCGGTAGCATCCGCGATCTTTACGCTGGTCGCGTTCGTCTCCTGGTGGATGAGAGTAACGGAAGCGCCTGGAACGGCCGCGCCGCTCGGATCCGTCACAACGCCGTACAACGTGGCGGTAGTGACTTGAGCAAAGCCGCCG
>JANODS010000086.1:0-4490 GCA_031412835.1 Acidobacteriota bacterium
CCCTCGCCCGAAGTCCAACATCGGACGCACCGGCGAAGGCCGCAACCTCACTGGCGGCAAGTTTCCTTTCTTCGAAGTGCGCGCCGCCGAGGGCGGGGACGAAGACCACGCCGATGGTCTGATCGCGAAGGAAGCGGTCCGACTGCTGGAGGAGAAGCGCGACAAGCCCTGGTTCCTTGCCGTTGGTTTTCGAAAGCCCCACGACCCCTACATCGCGCCGAAGAAGTACTTCGAGGCCTATCCGCTGTCCAAAATCCCGAGCCCGCAGGGCCCGGCGAACGACGGCGATGACATCCCGGCGGCGGCCTATCCTACCGCTCGGCATCCGGTCGACGAACAGGGCGTTCGGGAGTTCCGACAGGCTTACGCGGCCTGCATCAGTTATACAGACGCGCAATTGGGGAAGGTGCTCACGGCCCTCGCCCAATCGCCCGCCGCAGCGAATACGATCCTCGTTTTCTTCGGCGACCACGGGCTGCATCAGGGCGAACATAACTGGCTTAACAAGGTTACGCTGTTCGACCGGAGTGCCCGCGTTCCATTGGTGATCGTGCCGCCGGGAACGTCGAAGCTGGGCACGGTGTGCCGTCGTCCGGTCGAGCTGTTGGGACTCTATCCGACGCTGCTGGACCTGGCCGGTCTGGCCCATCCAGGGGGTCTGCAGGGGGCCAGTCTTGCGCCGCTTTTGCGCGATCCGGAGCAAGGCACGACTCGTCCGGCTTACTCGGTGGTCACCCGGGCCGGCAAGACCCTGGGAAGGTCAGTCCATACCGACCGTTTCAACTACATCGAATGGGACGAAGGGCGGGCAGGCATTGAGCTTTACGACCATTTCCTGGATCCGCACGAGTATCGCAACGGCAACGGGAAGCCGGAATACAGTTCGGTGCAGGCGGACTTGAAGCGCCAGTTGGCGGCAGCGAGGCCGAAACAGCAGAATCCATGAAATTCACGCGACGGAGTTTCCTCAGCGCGCTTACGGGCTCCCAGTTCGCGACAAGCGCTTTGGCTGCTCCATCCAAGCCGAACGTCTTGTTAATTGTCAGCGACGATCATGGCTACTTGGACGGAACCTCTCAGTTGAGCCATTCCTGTAAAGCGGCGCGCTTTCGTTGATCGATGCTGATCTCGATTCCGTACTGGATCTCCGCCAGATTGACGACGCGGATGTAGAGTTCTGAAAGCGGAGTATTTGAGATAATCCGGTCTCGCTCGAACTTGTGGAGCGGGCGAACATCATTTTCGTGATTCTGCAATCAAAGGTCGCTCGCTACGTAAGGGGATTGACTCCGGAACCCCAGAAGGAATAGGCTCGTCTTCGGGAGACTGTGATGATTCAGCTCAAAGTGAATGGTTCGGCCAGGAAATTTGACGGCGATCCGGAGATGCCGCTGCTATGGTATCTGCGCGATGTGCTCGACTATACGGGGACGAAGTTCGGCTGCGGAGCCGGGCTTTGCGGGGCGTGCACCGTCCACGTGAACGGCGAGGCGATTCGAAGTTGCGTCACGACGATGAAAGACGCCGCCGACAAAGCCATCACGACCATCGAAGGGCTGGGGGCGAAGCAGGAGCATCCGCTGCAGGCGGCTTGGAAGCAGTGCAATGTGTCGCAATGCGGATACTGCCAGAGCGGGCAGATCATGCAGGCAGCCGCGCTGCTGAAGGTGAAGCCGAAGCCGACCGATGCGGATATCGACAATGCGATGCAGGGGAACATCTGCCGGTGCGGGACGTACCAGCGGATTCGGCAGGCGATCAAGATTGCGGCGGAGGTGAAGGCATGAACCGGATTGAACATGTTTCGCGGCGGGGATTTTTAGGGACGGCGTTTGGCGCGGGGGCGCTGGTTCTGGGCGTGCAGATCAACGAAGCCGAGGGCGCGACGCCGGCTTGGATGCCGAGCGTGTATTTGGGCATTGAGCCGAACGGGACGGCGGTGATAGTCGCGCACCGGTCGGAGATGGGGACGGGCATACGGACGGTGCTGCCGATGGTGGTGGCTGATGAGCTCGAAGCGGATTGGAAACGGGTACGGGTGGAGCAGGCCGTGGGCGACGTGAAGTACGGATCGCAGAATACGGACGGGTCGTGTTCGATCCGCGATTTCTACGATGCGATGCGGGAGGCCGGAGCGACGGCAAGGCTGATGCTGGAGCAATCCGCGGCGAAGAAGTGGAACGTGCCGGTGGGCGAGTGCAAGGGTCAGAACCATTTTGTGGTCCATGCCAAGAGCGGGAAGAAGGCGGGCTATGGGGAGCTTGTGAAGGTGGCGTCGACGCTGCCGGTGCCGAAGAAGGGCGAGTGGAAATTGAAGCCGGAAAGCGAGTTCCGGTACATCGGCAAAGAGATGCCGACGATGGAGCAGGCCGACCATACGCGGGGCGCGGGCAAGTTCGGGATTGACGCGAAGATGCCGGGGATGTTGTATGCGTCGATTGAGCGGCCTCCGGTGCTGGGCGCGAAGTTGAAGAGTTTTGACGACGCGGCGGCGAAACAGGTGAAGGGCGTGGTTCGGACGGCGACAATTGACGCTTTTAAGCCACCGCATAACTTCCAGGCGTTGGGCGGAGTGGCGGTGTTGGCCGATAGCACTTGGGCCGCGGCGCAGGGACGGAAGAAGCTGAAAGTGGAGTGGGACCTGGGCCCGAATGGGAGCTTTGATTCGGCGAAGGACAAGGCCGAGATTATGGCGAAGGCGATGCAGCCGGGCAAGGTGGTGCGGAACATCGGGGACGTGGATAAGGCGTTTGCCGGGGCGGCGAAGATGCATGAGGCGTCCTACTACGTGCCGCTGCTTTCGCATGCTCCGATGGAGCCGCCGGCGGCGGTGGCGGAGTGGAAGGACGGCAAGGTGGTGACGTACGCCGCGACCCAGAATCCGCAGGCGGTGCAGGAAGCTGTGGCGGGGGCGATGGGGATTAAGAAAGAAGACGTCACTTGCCATGTGACGCTGTTGGGCGGCGGGTTTGGACGGAAATCGAAGCCGGACTATGTGTGCGAAGCGGCGATGTTATCGAAGACCGTGGGCAAGCCGGTGAAGGTGGTTTTCAGCCGCGAGGACGATATCAAGTTCGACTTCTACCATGCCAATGCGGGCATGTATATGAAGGCGGCGATGGACGAGAAGGGTCGGCCGACGGCTTGGTTGCAGCGGAGCGTTTTCCCGACGATTGGATCGACGTTTGATGCGACGGCGGAGTATGGGCAGGAGTTCGAGATGGGGATGGGATGGGTGGATTTGCCGTATGCGATCGCCAACCATCGGGCGGAGAATGGGCCGCATAAGAACCATGTGCGGATTGGATGGATGCGGGCGGTGGCGCATATTTACCATGCGTTTGCGATCCATTCGTTTGTAGACGAGTTGGCGGCGGCGGCGGGACGGGACAGGGTGGAGTACATTTTGGATTTGCTGGGACCGGACCGGAAGGTGCCGATTGAGCCGGTGGGGATGAAGTATTGGAACAACCAGCAGGGGCAGGACACGTATCCGGTGGATACGGCGCGGCTGAAGCGGGTGGTGGAGTTGGCGGCGGAGAAGTCTGGCTGGGCGAATAAGAAGCCGCAGAAGGGCCGGGCGCTGGGGATTGCGGCGCATCGGAGTTTCTTGTCGTACGTGGCGGCGGTGGTGGAGGTCGTCGTGGATGATCGGGGTCGGGTGACGATTCCGCGGGTGGACATTGCGATTGACGCGGGCCGGATTATCAACCCGGAACGGGCGCGGTCGCAGATGGAAGGGGCGGCGGTGTTTGGGACGAGCTTGGCGATGATGGGGGAGATTACGGCGGCGGACGGGAAGATTGTGCAGTCGAATTTCAACAACTACCCGGTGGCGAGGATGCCGGAGGCGCCGTTGATGACGCATGTGCATTTGGTGCCGAGTAATGGGCTGCCGGCGGGGATTGGCGAGCCGGGGGTGCCGCCGATTGCGCCGGCGATTACGAGTGCGATCTTCGCGGCGACGGGGAAGCGGATTCGGGAGTTGCCGATTCGGAAGACGAAGTTGGTTTAGAGGACGGGGCTTTGGTTAGGGATTCGGGATGGCAATGGCGGTGTCCGGGGGCTCGAGGCCCTCGGACGGCGGCCCGGGCTATGGTGCTTGCGGGGGCTACAGTGCTCCAGGACGAGCCGGAGCGTCGACTGGAGGCGAGGTGGTCCAGAAGCGGGCGAGAGGGGCGAAATCGATTGATTTGCCGTCACACTGGGCGAACGACACCCGATGGGGTGCCCGGCGTCCCGAATGGAGGGGGTGGATCCGTGTTCGACGTTAGCTTCCGTTGCCTTTGGATTTCGGCGATTTCGGGTGGATTGGGCTCATGCGGCACCTCTGCCGACGGTTCGGCTCGCCGCGGGGTTCGGCGGGCGGGTATGACGATGGTAAGCGCGAGCCAGGGCGACGGATGGATTCCGAGCTGATCGCGAACCTTTCGATACGCGAGGTTGCAGAATGGGAGTAAGAGAATCTCGAATACGGTGAGCGGGGCGTG
>JANODS010000087.1:0-2389 GCA_031412835.1 Acidobacteriota bacterium
CAACGCACTTCGCCGAATAATCAACACCTGCGTCGTCCCTTCGCCCGGCTTGGCCACCCCCATCGCAATCAGCAACCGGTCGTTCCCCATACGCCTCACCCGTACCGGCCATTGCCGGTCCGACTCACTCGGAAAGTAGTAAGTCTGGGTGCTCTTTACCGGCAAGAGTGCGTCCACATTTACCGCGAAATGAAAGTTGCGCGTCACACTCACTAACTTCCCGTCCGCCTTGCGAAACATCAGTAAATGACTGAAATCATGCTGGTCCAGCACGTCCGTCTTGTAGTACCACGTCAGATACCCGGGGCTCGCATCGCCAATCTGCACCGGCGCGCCCATCCCCCGAGTCAACTGGTCGGTACTCTCGTCGAGCGTGTAGCGCATTAATTCTCCCACCGGGAGAAGCGTCTGCCCGGCCATAAGCCCGGCCAAAGCTCCTCCCAACAGGACGAATCGAACCCAGCTCATTTGCCTACCGTCTGGGGGAACTTCGACGATTTCAGCAGTTCCACCACCTTGTCCCCTTCGCTCGTATCAGTGCTCAACGCGGCCGCCATCTTGAAGAAAATGTCGGTCTGGTGCATGTAGCCGGTGAAGAACAGCGCCCCTGGACCCTCGGCCGTCACCGGCACGCTGGAACCGGTGTGGTCGCCCGTCCGGAACCCGACCGAAAGACGGCGCAAGCCGGCACCCGTATTCACCGGATAACCGGTCGCCGCATCCAGCTTGTAAGCTGGCGAACCAAAGTAAGTTGAATAAGTGCTCGCACCCGGATCGCTCGGCACGCTCGTGCCCGCGAACGAACTCGGCGGCCCACCCGTACCCCCATTGTTCGTCGCCCCGGTGCTGGCATTGATGAACGGCAAACCCGCCCGCGCATTCGAATACGCATCGCCGTACACGGTGAAATCCTGCGGCCCAGCCGGAGTCGTATAGCTAATCTTCGTGCTCTTGCTCCGGTTCAGGTATTCGGCATCCGGGGTGTTCGAAACTCCAATAATATGCATCGATTGGTCATGGTCCGCCGTCACCACGACCAGCGTATCCTTCACCGTCCGCTTGGCCGCCCACGCCCGCGCCACGCCCACTGCTTTGTCCATTTCGATCGTGTCCCAAATCGTACCCGCCGCTTGGTTCGGGTGCGATTGCTTATCGATCGACGCCGCTTCCACCATTAAAATAAAAGGCGATTGCGAAAAGCTCGTCGACAGAATTTCGATCGCTTTCTCCGTCATCAACTCCAGCATCGGCTGGTCGGTGAAAGTCCCAAGATTCGCCACCGGCTCCGACGCCGGCCGCTCCAACTTCAACTTGTCATAAGCTACGTCCATGTTTACGTCCGCCGCCGTCGTGATTCCGTTCGAACCCGGCGCCGGGTTCGCCGAGCCCTTGAACAATCCAATCGTCGGCTGCCCGTATTGCAACGCTTTCAACGCCGTCGCCGTCGTCACATATCGATAGCCCAGTCCCTGCAGCTCGCCAATCAAGTTCCGCCGGTCCGGCCGACCCTCAGCCGTAAACGGATCCGCGCCGCCGCCAAAGATCACATCAAACGCCGGAGCGCCATTCAGCATCGGGTTCTCACGATATTGCCGGGCAATTTCCAGGCGCGTCTGTCGAAATCCAGAGTAAGCGCCCTGCACGGCGGGGGTGGCGTCCGTCACCGCCGCCGTCGTCACGATCCCCGTCCGGTAGTTATACCGCCGCTTCAAATACTGCCACAAGTTCTCCACCCGCGGGTTGTCCAGAATAAACGGCTGCGTCGCCGCCGTCGTCACCCCATTGAAGCGCCATCGGCAGTCCGTACCGTCATTGAACACGTTCACCGCATTCAAAAAGCTCTTATTCCCACTCGCCCACGCCGTCCCCGTATTCGCCGAATCCGGCACAATCGAATCGGTTCCGTACGTCATCGACATTCCAGAAACAGGCATTTTGTCCATTTCTAGCAGGTTGTCGAAGTAACCTTCCCGGAACGAGTTCTTCCCGCTGGCATCCACGATAGAACGCGAAACCAACCGCGCCGCGTCCCGATAGGCGGTTCCCATCGCATCGCCGATAAACAGAACAATATTCCGACGCTGGCTGCCCGTCAACGCGAACGGCATCACCGATACGATCCGCTTGTCGGTCAAAGTCGCCCCGTCCGCCGTCAGCGACACCGCCAGTTCCACGTCCCCGGTCGCCTCAAACGCCTGCAAATTCGCGCGAACCACGAAGTCCGAAGTGGTGTCGCAATCGAGTTCCGCCTTCACCGGCGCGGCAAACTTCGCCGTCAAATCAACCGTCCCGGCCGTAACCTTCAGGTTACTCACCGCCGTCGCGTTGCGGACCTCCACGACGAGGTCAACATATTGACCCTGCAGCAGACGCAGCCGTTCGGGTAGCG
>JANODS010000088.1:0-2282 GCA_031412835.1 Acidobacteriota bacterium
AATTGAGCCCTGCACCGATGGCAAGGCCCAACACTTGGGTCAAGATCGCGACTGAAAACACGAGTTTACGCCCTCGATGCAGGGCTCAATTTGTACGCCGCCGTCATGCTTACTGGCTTGGGAATCCGATTTGGATGGCTCCCGTCCTTGTCGGGTGATTTACAAGTGTTGGCTCACCCGGCGGTTCTGATTACCGCCGGGATTCTTTACGTCGCAGAATTTATCGCGGACAAAGTTCCTTTTTTCACACCGATCTGGGACGCGATTCACACGTTTATCCGTCCTGTCGGCGGCGGGCTCTTGGCGTTAGGAGCGACGACCAACCTAGACCCAATGGTCCGAACCCTGGCAATGCTGGCAGCCGGAACCGTGGCGCTGGGTGCGCATTCAAGCAAGATGGGCGTTCGCCTTCTAGCTCATTCAACACCGGAACCGATCACCCACTCAGTGATCAGCGTAGCCGAGGACGTGGGGGTGGTGGGATTATTACTACTAGTATTTCAATATCCTACGATTGCGCTGCCTCTGATTTTCGTTTTATTGGCGACCATGGTGGTACTTTTACCTTCACTCGTTCGGTCGGCGAGATTTTTGTTGGCCGGTTTCTGGGGGAAAGTTGTTTCGTTGTTCGACATTGTTCCTTTCGAGGGGGCGGACTCCTGGGTTCCGGTTGGAGCGGTAATGGTGCGGGTGTTCAGCCGTAAAGTTCGAGGCGCGCCGCGGCTCACCCCAGGTTATCTGCTGTTGTATGGAAACCGAACCCAGTTCGCGTTTCGTCGTTGGGGTCGGACGAAGACAATCGACGTTGGGTTTCCAAAGCCAGAAGCGTTAAAAGGATTTGTTTTTGTCGTAGCGACCTGCTCGGGCGGCAGCAGTTTTTACGTCACGAAGGAGTGGGCCTCGGGGCTTACTTCACAAACGCCTGGCGGAGCATCGCTTCAAAAGGCGGAGTGCAAATAAGGGCGTTGCCGCCGTAGATGGAATCGGTTCCGGCGAAGTTGAAAAACTTGCCGCCGGCCTCTTCGACCAGGACTTTGAGCGGGCAGAGGTCCCAGGGTTGGGCGCTGGGTTCCACCCAGACTTCGGCTTTACCGGTGACGATCATCATGCAGTCGGGCCCGCCACTGAGGCTGCGGACGGCCCAGAAGTTGGCGCAGAAATCGAGGACTTGGTCGCGGTAGGTCCACTTTTTGTTGTTCTGGAGGCCGTTGAAGCAGACGACGGCGCGGTCCAGGCGTTCGACCGCCGAGACCTTGCAGCGGACATCGTTGCACCAAGCGCCGCCGCCGACACTGGCGAAATACGTTTCGTTCATCACCGGATAGTGGGCGCAGCCGGCGACGGGTCTGCCGTTTTCTTCCAGGCCCAGGAGTACACCCCAGAGCATGTTGCCGCGGACGAAGTCGCGGGTGCCGTCGATGGGGTCGATGATCCAGGTGCGGCCGGAACGGGACGGTTTGGCGACACCTTCCTCGCCTCGCTGGCCGTCTTCGGGGAAGAGATCTTCGAGCATGGAGGCGATGAGTTTTTCACTTTCCTTGTCGGCGATGGTGACGGGGGAGTCGTCGCTTTTGTCTTCCATCTGAATGCCATGCAAAAAATAGCGCATGGCCAGAGCCGAACTGGCTTTGGAGATGCGGCGCATGGCGGCGATTTCGCGTTCGTAGTTCATCTTTGGAATATTATCTAACGATGGGCTTGCGAACTGTATATTCCCTCCTCGAAGAGGCCGTGACGAAGTATGGCGACAAGGTGGCGCTGCACCAGCCGGTGCTTCTCGATAAGCAGCGGAGCTATCAGACCTGGACGTGGGGTGCCTACCGCGATGCGGTGCGGGAGATCGCCTGCGGACTGCGGGCAATGGGCGTTCAACCGGGTGACATTGTGGCGTTGGGGAGCGAGACACGGGCTGAGTTTTACCTGACGGACTTGGGGATCATGACGAACGGGTCGATCGCGGCGGCGCTGTACGCGAATTCGCTGCCCGCGGACCAGGCGAAGGCGTTGCGGACGTGCGGGGCGAAGGTCGTTTTTGTTGAGGATCCGAAGTATTTGAAGACGTTGCGAGGGGCGGGCGGGGACTTGGAGGTGCAGTGGGTCTTGCTGTCGGGCTTTGAGGAAGGGGTGATGACGTTGGCTGAAGTGATTGCGCGAGGCCGGGCCGCGATGAACGAAGACAGCGATTATTTTGAACGCATTCGGGTGATGGTGAAGCCGGGGGACTGTGCGATTTTGTATCTGACGTCGGGGGCGACGGGTGATCCGAAGATGGTGGAAGTTTC
>JANODS010000089.1:0-1980 GCA_031412835.1 Acidobacteriota bacterium
TGGGGAGCGAGAACAAGAATCTGCCTTCGTATGTGGTGATGTCGGACGGGGCGATGAAGTCCGGGGCGGGGGCTTATGGGGCGGGTTATCTGCCGGCGACCCATCAGGGCACGATGTTTCGGGCGGGGCAGAACCCGGTGCTGAACTTGGCGACGCCCGCTGGGGTTTCTAGTGACGCGCAGAAAGAGACGCTTTCTTTAGTCAACGACTTGAATCGTCGTCACTATGCGTCGCGGGAAGAGGACACGACGCTGGATGCGCGAATTAAGGCTTATGAACTGGCGTTTCGGATGCAGAGCGAGGCGCCGGGCGCGGTGGATCTGACGAGCGAAACGCCGGCGACGCGGCAACTTTACGGTTTGGATGAGCCGATGACGGCTGATTTCGGGCGTAAGTGTTTGTTAGCGCGGCGGATGGTGGAACGGGGCGTGCGCTTTGTGCAGCTTTTCTTTGGGACTAACTTGGGGGACGACTGGGACAGCGCGCATGACGACTTACTGGGGTCGCATCAGAAGATGGCGAAGAAGTCTGATCAGCCAATTGCGGCTTTACTCACGGACTTACAGGCGCGGGGCTTACTGGATAGCACGTTGGTGGTCTGGAACTCCGAGTTTGGCCGGACGCCTTTGGCGGAAGGGAAGAACGGCAGGGACCACCATCCGTATGGCTACAGCATGTGGATGGCCGGGGCCGGGATTCAGGGCGGTCGGGCGCTGGGGGCGACCGATGAGTTCGGGTTGCGGGCGGTGGAGCAACCGAAGTCGATTCACGATGTGAATGCGACGATTCTACGGCTGCTGGGGGTTGACCATATGAAGCTGACGTGGCGGTACCAGGGGCGGGACCAGCGGCTGACGGATGTGCATGGGGAGAATGAGTTTACGAAGTGGTTGTTGGGGTGAGGGCGGCGTAAATTTTTCAGAAAATCCCTGAGCCAATTCGGTGGGTTGTTTTCGCGTTTCTTCCTGAGGATGAACCAGCGATCATGGCTCACACTGAGGATCAGCATCACGAAGTAGCGCAAGGGGAGACGACGGTTCAACTCGCCCTTGAAACGGGCCACTACTGGTCGACGGTTTGGCAGCACAGCAACAACGCCGAGCTACGGCAGCGGCGGAAGCATCACAACGTTTTGTTTCCGGGCGATGTGCTGTTTATTCCGGCGATCCGGGTTCGGGAGGTTTCCAAAGCCACCGATGCGACCCACAAGTTCGTCCGGAAGGGGGTCCCGGAGAAGTTCAACTTGCAGTTTCTCGACTATGAGGATAAGCCGTTAGCGAACGCCGCGTATGTCCTGACGCTGGACGGTACGACCTCGGACGGGAAGCTGGACGGGGAAGGCTGGCTGCGGGTTTTTGTTCGGCCGGATGTACGTTCGGGGCGGATTGAGGTGGGCGAGCACGGGAGCTTGGCGGCCTGCGATTTGAATTTCGGGCACCTGGATCCGTTGGCGACGTTGACCGGGGTGCAGGCTCGGCTGCGGAACCTGGGCCTTTACGATGGCCCGATTGACGGGGAGAACAACGACCTTTTGAAAGGAGCGGCGCGCGCCTTCCGCTGGGCCGAGGGTTTGGCGGAAGGGGATGAGATCGACGACGAATTTCGCCAACGATTGGAAGCCAAACACCGGAGCTAACCTATGCCTGGAAGCCCTTTGCTAAACGCCCACCCCAAGGATTATCACTTCGAGCCGGCCGAGGCCGACCAGTTGCGCTTGGAGCAGGGGGCGTATGGGGAACGGTTTCGGTCTCCGGTGGCGCCGCAGCAACAAGCGCTGGTTTCGACGGCGATTGAGCAGGTATGTCGACCGACGATCCTGCTGGAGATCATCTTTTACAGCAAGATCCATTTGGTTACGCCAGATGAGTTTGTGCTCAAGGCGAAGGACTATCACGCGATTCTGCGCGATGAATCGCTACTGCTATATAACGACATTAAGGACAACCGTAAGATTTATCAGGAGTGGGCGGACCCGGACGG
>JANODS010000090.1:0-8825 GCA_031412835.1 Acidobacteriota bacterium
TCCCGACCACCCTCCGATCCGTTTTCGACCCCTCGCCTGCTAGCCTCAAATCAAAGCTAGTTCGAGTGTCTGCCAACGCCCTGCCCTCACCCGGTAGGGCGTTCGCCATTTTACCCCCAGCTTTTAAGGAAAACACGATGGAATCGCCCCTCACTGACGAAGCGAAAAGAACCCGGCGAGCCGAAATCAACCGCGCCAACGCCCAAAAGAGTACCGGACCCCGTACCTCCGCTGGCAAAGCCAACTCGCGTCGCAACGGCCTTAAACACGGCCGCCACTCCGAATTCATCGACTACTCGAGCTCCGTCAACCCGGTCCTCCTCCCCGGCGAATCCATGGTCGACTACTCCCGCATGCTCGACGCCCTCATGGCCAAAATCGGCCCCCGCGATCATGCCGAAAAAGAGATCATCTACCGTCTCGCCGCCAGCCAGTGGGAGACCCAACGCTTCCGCTGCATCCGTCTCTTCATCCTCGAAGACAAGTTCCAAACCGTCGAAGTCAAAATCCAGCACGAAGTCTTGCCCGCTTGCACCGGCGCGCTCACCGTGGCCCGCGCCTACCAAGCCGCCGCCGGCCCCGGAGGAGGCCTCGCCAGCCTCCGCCTCGAAATCGCCGCGGCCGAACGCTCCATCGCCGCTTGCTACCGCGAACTCAAACAGCTCCGCAGCTTCGACCCGTTTGATCGGCCCCCCGTCAATTTCAACCCGGCCACCGACATCGCCCAGCAGACCTACACCTCCGTCCCGAAGCCAGAGGATATGCCGCCCGCCTCCCCGGCCCCCACCACGGAAGCCGTTGAAAACACGGAGGAGGAACCCACCGAAACCACCGAAAGTAGCGAAATCCAAAGCCAACCGAAGCCAGCCGCAACCCAGGAAGAACCCCGCGCCGAACACGGCTATTCCATCGTCCTGCCGACCCATCGAGCGCCCCATCAAGCGAAACCCGAAACCGAAATTCAAAGCCAACCGAAGCCAGCGCAAACCGACACCGAAAACGAGAACCCCAGCCCCGAACCCGCCCGTCGGGCACCCCAACGAGCCGAACCGCTGCCCAGGGTTCGCCACGCTGGCCTAGGCTGATTCTGGTTGCGCGGGCGCAAGCGATGCGCCCAAGGGCCTGCTGAGGCCCACGATTGACATCCCCCCGCCCGGCCTAGCTGGTCCCCCGCGCCGGGCAAGTCGATTCCCTCACCACCAACCGGGTCTCGAGAACCTCCTCGTAACCCCGGGTCTTGTCCCGCAGCATCCGTTGTAGAATCTCACAAGCCAAGGTCCCCAGCCGCTCCCGAGGAATCTGCACCGTCGTCAGCGGTGGATGGCACAACGCCGCAAACGGAATATCGTCCGCCCCCACCACGCTGACGTCCTGCGGCACCCGAATCCCTGACCGAAACAAAGCCCGGATCGCCCCAATCGCCGTTAGGTCGTTGCTGCACACAATCGCCGTCGGCAGCGGTCGCTCCGTCAGTAGGCGCTGCACCCCCCTGTCCCCGCTCTCCACGTCGTTCTCCCCGTCCACAATCCGCGCCCGCAGCCCTAACCTCTCAAGTGCCGCCCGAATCGCCTCCCGGTACGCCTCGTGCGAAGCCCGCGTCGCCGGTCCCGCGATAAACGCAAACTCCCGATGCCCCAAGTTGTGCAAAAAGTTCACGGCCTCATGCGTCCCCTTCGCATAGTCCAGCCGAATGTTGGCCCGCAACGCGCTCGTCATGCCTCCATCCAGAAACACGCTCGCCACCCCGTTCGCCTCCAGCATCTCCCCTAGGCTCTCCTCGACCCGCGACGTCATCACCGCCACCCCCGGTGTCTTGTTCTGAATCATCTTCCGAAACGATCGCTCCGTCCGCTCCGCCTCGTAGTTCGTCGTCGATAGCAGCACGTCATACCCCATCGCATACGCCGCTTGATCAAACGCTTTGATCACCCCCGGCAGGAACGGGTTTTCAATGTCGGACACAATCAGCCCAAAGAAATCACTATGCCCCCGCGCCAACCTCCGCGCGTGCGCATTCCCATGGAAGTTCAGCTCCGCCATCGCCGCCAACACCCGTTCCCGCACCTCCGGCGAAACGTACTTCGTACTGTTCAATACATGCGAAACCGTCGACTCGGATACCCCGCTCCGCGCCGCCACATCCTTCATCTTCGCCAATCCAGTCCGTCTCCTTAGCTGGCTCCATTATAGAGTCCACCGCCGCCTACCTCCTTCCGTCCGTTGCGCATTCGGAGTAGAATCTCGCTAGGACTTTTTCGATGAACGCTCGTCACTTCCTCCGCCTCGCCGCGCTTCCTCTCGCCCTCAACTTGGCCCCCGCCGCCGTCACCTTCCACAAAGACGTCGAACCCGTCCTCCAAGCTCGTTGCCAAGGCTGCCACCGCCCCGGTGAAGCGGCGCCCATGTCCTTCCTCACCTACTCCAGCACCCGGCCCTTCGCCAAGGCCATCCGCGCCGCCGTCCTCGCGAAGAAAATGCCCCCCTGGTTCGCCGACGCGCCCCACGGCACCTTCGCCAACGACCCCTCCCTCACCGCCAAAGAGATCGAAACCCTCGTCGCCTGGGCCGACACCGGTGCCGCCGTCGGCAATCCCGCCGACGCGCCCCCCGCTATCCGCTTTGTCGAAGGCTGGTCCATCGGAAAGCCAGACACCGTCATCGAAATGCCCGCCGTCTTTAAGGTGCCCGCCACCGGCGTCATCGAGTATCAGCACATCATCGTCCCCACCGGCTTCTCGCAAGACAAATGGGTCCAAGCCGTCGAGATCCGTCCTGGCAACCGCCGGGTCGTCCACCACATCATCGCCTTCGTCCGGCCCCCCGGTTCCAGTTGGTTGCGCGACGTCGCCCCCGGAGTGCCTGTCGCCGATACGGTTCGCTTGTCGAAACTGAAGGCCGACGAAATGCCCGAGTTCCTCCTCAGCTACACCCCCGGTCGTCCCCCCGTCGGCCTCGACCCCGGCCAGGCCCGCTTCATCAAAGCCGGCTCCGACATCGTCTTCCAAATCCACTACACCCCCAATGGCCAGCCCGCCGATGACCGTTCCAAACTCGGTCTCATCTTCGCCTCCAACCCGCCCCGCGAACGCGTCGCCACCCTGCCCATCAACAACCGTGGCCTCGTCATCCCTCCCGGCGCTCCCAACCATCGCGTCGACGCTACCGCCACCGCCCTCGCCCCGCTCCGCCTCCTCCGCATGATTCCCCACATGCACCTCCGCGGCAAGGCCTTTGAAGTCCGCATCGTCGAAGAAGGAGCCTCCCCTGAAGTCCTCCTCCGCGTCCCCAAGTACGATTTCAACTGGCAGAACGCGTACTCCCTCGCCAAAGAAAAACAGATCAAGCCCGGCACCCGCATCGAATGCACCGGCTGGTACGACAACTCCTCCAACAATCCCTTCAACCCCGACCCCAAAGCCGAGGTCCGCTGGGGCGACCAAAGCTGGGACGAAATGATGCTCGGCTACGTCGACGTCGCCATCCCCGTCAGCGTCGACCCGCAATCGCTCCTCCTCCGCCCCGCGCCTGCCCCTGCCCCTTCCATCAAGGATCGTTTCGTCGGCGTCTGGTCCCTCCTCTCGGTCGAGACCATCAGCGCCAGCGGAGCTGTCACCCGAAGCTACGGCGACAAACCTATCGGCCGCATCACCTACGACAACGCCGGTCGCATGTCCGCCCTGCTCATGGGGCCCGACCGCAAGAAAATCGCCGCCGTAAATCTCCGCGACGCCACCGAACCCGAAGCTCGCGCCATCCTCCAAGCCTTTACCTCCTATTACGGAACCTTCGACGTCGACCCCGTCGCGAAAACGGTTACCCACCACGTCGAACTCGCCCTCCATCCCAACTGGACCGGCACCGATCTGGTCCGAACCTATGAGTTTGACGGCGACAAGCTCATCCTCACCGCCGTCACCTCCCCCGGTGCCAGCACGCGCCTTGTCTGGCAACGGCAGAAGGAATAGGAGCCGCTTATCTAAGCCGATTCCTGGAAGCCTCTCCCGCGCGCCGTAACTCGCCAAAATGCGATCGGACTCGCGAGTTTGCCCGACGGTCGAGGAGCAGCGGCAGTCATACCGGCGAATGGCTCGTTCAAAGCAAACGTCGTTGGCTTCGGCGGAGCGAAACCAGAAGGCCATCAGGTCGCTGGCGATTTGCTGGCCGCTCGGTGCCATCGGCAAGGCGGTGACACGGGCCGCCGTCATCGACGCGGTTAACAGTTCCCGGCGTTCCGTAACTAGCAGGCTGGCGAACGTTGCGCCCATGGCCGCTAGCTATGTCTGATGCGTCCGCTCAACGCTTTCGAACGCCGTCGCGGCCCACGCGGCCTGTAGCCATGTTCGTCGAAACGTGAAGCCTTGGCTCCGCATTGCGTCGACCGGGACAAACCCAGAGTATAGCGCCAAATGGAGGAATGCTGTAGAATTTCAAGACCGTTAACGTTTCATTACTGTTTGCAATGAAACGCCATGGTCTACTGGGAGGCCTTTTTTGAAAACAAGCAAAGTTGCTCGTTTGGCGCTGTTCGCCTTATGGCTCGCGTCAAGCCTGTTTGGTCAGTCGTTCACTGGAAGCGTGAACGGCCTTATCACTGATGACTCCGGTGCCGCTGTCGGAGCCGCGAAAATTGTCGTTACCGATCGTGACCGTGGAACTTCGTTCCGCTCGGTCGCTGACGGCTCCGGGCGCTTCGTCGTAACCGCCTTACCGCCGGGAAACTATTCGCTGTCGGTCGAAGCCGCCGGCTTCAAGAAGTATTCCAGCTCCGCCTTTAGCGTCGCTGTCCAGGAACAGCGTTCCCTCAACGCGCAGTTGCAAGTGGGCGATGTCACCACTACCGTCGAAGTCGCCGGCTCGGCTGCCCTCGTCAACACCACCATCTCCAACTTGGGGCAGGTGATCGACAACAAGTACATCCTGCAACTGCCGAACCTGGCTCGGAACTCGATGAGCCTTGCTTATCTCACTCCGGGTGTCGTCGGTTCCGGCGGTCGCCGGGGTGACAACAATACGAACTTCAGCGCCAACGGTTCGCGCAACTCAACATCCGACGTTCTCGTGGACGGGGCCACGGTGGCTACGGTCGAGCAAAACTCCGGCGTTACCGACCTCAAGTTCTCGCCGTCGGTCGACGTGGTACAGGAGTTCAAAATGCAAACGAACTTCTTCTCGGCTGAATACGGCCAGACGGGCGGAGCCGTCGTCAACATGGTCACCCGTTCCGGTACCAACAGCCTGCACGGCACCGGATACTACTTCATGCGCGACGCTGCCCTCAATGCCAATAACTGGTTCTCCAACCGCGCTGGACGCGCTCTCCCAGCTTTTCACCGCGACCAGTACGGCGGCGTCATCGGCGGACCCGTCATCAAAAATAGGACTTTCTTCTTCGGTGCTTATGAGTTCACGAAGCAGGAAAGCCCGACTAGTGACCAGGCCAGCCTGCCGACCGTCGAGCAGTTGGCCGGCGACTTCTCGAAAACGTTTAACGCCTCCGGGCAGTTGATGCAGGTCTACGATCCTTACAACACCTTCACCAACGCCGCCGGTAACCTTCAGCGCCAACCCCTCGCCGGCAACATCATCCCGGCGTCCCGGATGAACCCTTTGGCAGTCAAGGCGCTATCGTATCTGCCGAAGCCGAACCAGGCTGGCGCGGCGTTCACTAACGCCAACAACTGGTTTAACCAAGGTGTTAATCCAAGTACCGGTCACCAGATCACCTTGAAGGGCGACCACAACTTTAACCAGTCCAACCGCCTCAGCGGACGTTGGAGCAAAGCAATGGGGGATGGCACAAACCCGAACCTGTTCGGCGAGGGGAACCCTTCCTACTACACGGGTGGCCCGAACTTCACCCGCACCCAGTCGATGGTGGGTGACTTCACCCATGTCGCCAACGCCACCACGCTGTTTGTGTTCCGTTACGGCTACACCTACTCGAACTTCGGCCGCAATCCGTTCTTCGACAAGTTCGACCCCACTACCCTCGGCTTTGCATCGAACGTAAAGGACAACGCGACCAACCTCGTCTTCCCTCGTTTCGCTCCCGAAGGCTTCCGCGAATTTGGTACTGAAGGCTACTGGATCATGGACCGTCAGGAAGCGGTCCACCACTGGTCCGGCTTTGTTTCGAAGACGATTGGTGGTCACAACATCAAGGCTGGTGGAGAACGTCGGTACAACCGTCTCGACTACCTTCAACCCGGCAACCCCTCCGGTCGCTTTAACTTTAACCGGCAAGCCACCTGCGCCGACCGCTTCACCTGCCCCGGTAACCAAGGCAACGGCCTCGCCACGATGCTCCTCGGCTGGACCACGGGCAGCGAATACCAGATCGAACCGAAGGCGTTCTCCCGCTCGGCCTATTGGGGTTTCTATTTCCAGGACGATTGGAAGATTACGAACAAACTCACCATCAACCTCGGGGTGCGGTACGACTTTGACGTCCCGCGCTGGGAAATGCAAAACCGGTACAGCTACTGGGACCTGAACCAGCAGTCCTCCATCAAGGTTCCCGGCCTCGATACTCGTGGCGTCGTCAAGTTCGTGGACGAAAAGAACCGCTCGCCGTTCGACGCCGACCGGAACAACTGGCAGCCGCGCATCGGTTTCGCCTACGCCCTCAATCCGAAGACCGCCATCCGCTCCGGCTACGGTCTCTTCTATACCTTGTCCCGCGCCACCGTCTTCGGTCGGCCCGGCACTGGTTTCACCATCAACTCCCCGTCCATCTGGACGCTCGATTCGAACGCAACGCTCAACTCGCAGTTGAATAACCCGTTCCCGAACGGCGTCCAGCTTCCTCCCGGTCGTAGCCAAGGGGACAACACTCTGATCGGCTTCGGTACGGGCACCATTGTTCGCGACAACAACCGGAACCCCGAATACCATTCGTGGAACCTCTCCATTCAGCGCGAACTGCCTAAGCAGGCCGTGCTGGAAATGAACTACACCGGCAGCCGCGGTACGCACCTCTTTATGCCGGTCACGACGCTGTCTCCGCTCTCCCCGCAGTACTATGGGCTGGGTCGGACAGCGCTCAACGCGCTGGTTCCGAACCCGTTCTTCGGGCAGATCACGGATCCCCGTTCCGCCCTCAGCCAACCCACGGTCACCCGGGTTCGCACCCTTCGCCCGATGCCGCATTTTGACGGCACCAGCGTTGGCCAAGCAGAACCGGCCCGGGGCAGTTCCAGCTACCACGCCATGCAGCTCAAAGTGGAGAAGCGTTTCAGCCAAGGGCTCACGCTGCTCACTCACTACACGTGGTCCAAGATGCTCGACGACGTTTCGCACAGCTCGGGCAACGTCTCCTGGCTCGGCGGCTCGACGTCGCTCCAGAACATCTGGGATCTGCGCGGCGAAAAGGCTCTATCCTCACATGATATTGCCCATCGCTTCGTCATGACCGGCTCCTACGAACTTCCGTTCGGCAAGGGCCGCGCTTTTGGCTCGGGCATGAATCGCGTCGCCAACTGGTTCGTCGGCGGCTGGGATATCAGCGGCATATTGCTAATGCAAGGCGGCAACCCCCTGCAGGTCACTCAATCCGGTGGCACTATCTGGGACGGTACCCAACGCCCGAACTTAATTGGCGACCCCAGTACCACCGGTCGCGTCCAGGACCGGATCAACGGATACTTCAACCCAGCGGCGTTCTCGCAGCCTTTGGCTGACGTACCTGGTACCGCCCCCCGCAACTTGAACTACCGCGCCCCCGGCATCAAGACCCTGGACGCGGCTCTGCTCAAGAGCATCACAGTCAAAGAAGGCCATCGCCTCGAGTTCCGTATCGAAGCGACCAACTTCACGAACACCCCAATGTTCGGTGACCCGGCGGCTTCGTTCGGAGCCGTCAACTTCGGCCAGATCGGCGGTCTCCGGAGTGGCGTCGGTCCTCGTAACATGCAATTTGGTCTGAAGTACTACTTCTAAACCAACTAACCTCCCGCAAAGCAGTAAAGCGCGCCGCGCGTTCGGAGATACATTTTGTTATCGACGAACGCCGGCGTGGCGAAGATGGGCTCGTCCATCTCGACGGTGCTCAGCGTTTCCCACTGCGCACCGGCCCGCAATACGGTCGCGGTGCCATTCTGGCTGAATAAGTACAGCTTGCCGGCGGCCGCCACCGGGGAACTGTAGTAAGTGTCGAGCGCTCCGGTCAAGCGGCCCTGCTTCAAAATCGCGCCCGTCTTCGGGTCTAGCGAGGTGAAGATGCCCCCGTCCTTGACCAGATAGAGCACTCCCTGATAGATCAGCGGCGAGGGGACGTTCGGGAGGAACTTCTGCATCCGCCAGCGGACCGCTGTTGCGGAGATGTCGCCGCGCCCGCCGGGTTGAATCGCGAGCAGCGTGTTGCGGGCCGCGCGGCGAGCCCGGTAGAACTCCCAATCGCGCGTCGTCAGGTGGCCCTTGCTGTCCAGGTCGAGCAGGTAGAAGCTCTTTTGCAGTTTGGGGTCGATCTCCTCCTGCACGATCCGGCCGTCCTTGTTGGCGTCGTACAGGGCTAGCGCCTCGGCCCAAGTGAGGGTCTCGGTCGGGGTCTCGGCTTCGCCGCCGCCTTCGTAGCCGTGGACGAAAATCGTATCCCCTTCGATTACGGCTACCGACTTCGGTTGCCAGGAGAAGCCGCGGACCCACCAGAGTTTCTCGCCGGTGAGGGCGTTATAGGAAGTTACCTGATAGGCACCGGGGACGATTAACTCGGGGGGGCCGGTTTTCGGGGTGAAGATCACCGGGGTGACGTAGCTGCGCGTTACCTCCGAACGGTCCACACGCCACCGCTCGCGGCCGGTTTTCTTGTCGAGCGCCAGAAGGAAGGA
>JANODS010000091.1:0-1359 GCA_031412835.1 Acidobacteriota bacterium
AAGCAGCCGCCGGCGGCCTCCTCGCCCTCGTTCAAACCGGAGACCGCATCAAACTCGACGTCCCCGCCCGTCGCCTCGACCTCCTCGTCCCCCAAGAGGTCCTAGCCACTCGCCAGCCATCCCCCCGGCCCCGAACCCATTTAAGAGGCTACCCCCGCCTCTACACCGACCACGTCCTCCAAGCCGACGAAGGCTGCGACTTCGATTTCCTCCGCCCTAGAACTGAAGAAGAACTCGTCTTCGTCCCGCCCATCGTCGGCCGCAGCTAGGCGCCGTGCCCTACGCCAGCTTCTCCCAAGTGTCCGGATCGATATGGGCCTGCTGAAGAATACTTCGAAGAGTGCCCATAGCGACGTCACGCTTCTTCGGCACAATTACCGTAAGTGTGCCATACACTTCGCCGGACGAATTTCACGTGGCTACCTCTCTGAGTCGACTCTTGGAAGCCAACCGCTTCCAGTCGTCGCTTGACCTCGCGAAAGGGGAGCGGCCTAAGCTGCCCCAACCTCAACCTCAATCATCCGCAACATCGGCGGTCGCGTAGCTACGGGCGGCTCAAAGTAAAGTTCGAGCGCCTCCCGCAACTGCTCCAGCGCCTCTTCCTCAGAGTCGCCTTGACTGGCGACATCAATCTCCAGGCATTGCGCAACATACACATCACCTTCCCGCCATACGGACGCAGCAAATGGACGCTTCATATTTTTAAGCTTACCTCTTAGCCTTCACATCCCCAGGCACATCCGCCACAAACCCATCCCGATTCGGCATCTTCACCTGCGGCAGCGTTTTCTGATCCAACTCCTGCCCCGCCGGCACAATCCCATTCAAATGCAGCACAAACGCCGTAATCGAATACACCTCGTCCGCCGTCAAAGTCCCCGGCTGATCGTACGGCATCGCCCGGGCAATCGTATCGTACAGCGTCGTCGCATACGGCCAATAACTCCCCACCGTCTTCTTCGGAGCCTTGGTCGCCAGCGTCCCCGTACCTCCCACCAGCGCCGGCCACTGCTTATCCCGCCCCTCGCCCGCTTCGTTATGGCACTCGGCGCACTTCGTCTTATACAGCGCCCGCCCCGCCTCCACGCTTCCCTTACCCACCGGTAGCCCCCGCCCGTCCGCCATCACCGTCTTATCCGCCGCCTTCACCCGCTCCGCCGACGCTACCTTCCCCACCCCCGGAAACTTCGTCTGCCCGAACGCGGTAGCCACTACCAGAAATAGCACGATTCTAAACATTCGTAACACTCCCATCCGCCTTCACCACCCACGCCTTCACGCCATGGTAGTGGTAGTTATAAGCCACCCCCCGCGCCTCTACAATCTCCTCCCGCGTCGGCTGCAAATACCCCGTCTCAT
>JANODS010000092.1:0-9643 GCA_031412835.1 Acidobacteriota bacterium
GCCGAAGTCGAGCAGCTTCACCTCTCCCTGGTCGCTTACCAATACGTTCGATGGCTTCAAGTCGCGATGGATGATGCCATGCCGATGAGCATGTTGCACCGCTTCACAAACGCAGCGGAACAATCGCAACCGCTCCCGCAAATCGCTCGCCCGTCCCTTGCAATACTCGGTGAGCGGCAACCCCGCAACGTACTCCATCGCAAACCACGGCGTGCCGTCCGGCAGCGTATCGGCATCGTAGAGCATCGCAATCGAAGGATGGCGAAGCTCCGCCAAGGCACGCTGTTCGGCCAAAAAACGTGCCCGCCGCTCCGGCGAAAGCCAAGCGTCACGCAGCACCTTGATCGCCGCCAAGCTTCCCAAATCGTCGCGACGACCCAGAAACACGAGGCCCATTCCGCCTTCTCCCAGGAGCCGCTCCAGATGGTACGGCCCAAAAGCCTGGGCGAGTAAAGTCTCCGGAATCTGCTCCACCGACACGATGGCCGCAAGCAACGGGATCTCCGTCGCGTCCTCCGCCAACAAGGACTCCAACTCCTCCCGCAACTCCCTGTCCACGCCTGCTAGAAATCTATCACGATCCGCCCCGGTCAACTCAACCGCGGCATGAAACAGCTCCTGAACTCGTTCAAATCGCGCCGGATCCATTCGCCCCATCCTTGCGCAACTCCCGGCTCAACCACGCCTTCGCCACCCGCCAATCCCGCGCCACCGTCGCTTCGGATATCCCCAACACCTCGGCCGTCTCCGCCACCTCCATCCCGCCGAAATATCGGCTCTCCACGATCGACGCCTGCCGCGGGCTAAGCCGAGCCAATTCGTCGAGCGCCGCATCCAACCGCAGAACGTCGTCGGCCTTGCAAGCCTGCGTCGCTAACGCGGGCAAATCCTCGGCGAATGTCACCAAGAGCAGCCCTCCCTGCCTCTTATCAGCCCCCCGCCGCCGAGCCGAGCCAATCAGCAACTGCCGCATCGCCCGAGCCGCCACCCGCTTAAAGTGGAGCGGCGATTCCCACGCCACCTGCTTCGAACTCGCCAGCTTCAGCCACGCTTCGTTGACTAGCGCGGTCGGGCTAAGCGTCGCGTCGTGGGAAGACCTTCGCACCGTTCGCGCCAACCGCCGCAACTCCTCGTAGGTCGCGCTAAAAACGCGGTTCAACTCATCCCGATCCGCTATCCCCAGGTTCTCGCCCATCGGCCAATCCGCGAATGCCTCCGCTCCCGGTCCTCGAACCCGCATGAGATCGAGTCTATCATTCGTCCCGTTTCCCTGACAGTTCTCCCCGACGTTTCGCGTAATGCCAATCGAGGACCTTTCCCCATGCGCACTCTTAACCGTTTAATCTCCATCATCGGCACACTCGCCGTCGCCCTCCCAACCTTCGGCCAGACCATCACTTCCGTCGCGGGCAACTCCAGTTGGGGGCTCATTTATAACGTCTCCCTCGACGCGGCTGGAAATCTCTACGCCGCCGATTCCACCAAACACCAGGTCTATAAAATCGACCCATTGGGTTTGACGACGGTAATCGCCGGCACCGGCCGGGCCGGCTTCTCCGGCGACGGTGCCCTCGCCACAGCGGCGCAACTCAACGGACCCCTCGGCACCGCCGTTGCCCCGGATGGCACGATCTACATCGCCGACAGCACCAATGATCGAATCCGAAAAATAGCCCCGAACGGCATCATCACGACCATTGCCGGCTCCGTCGGCGGCTTCCTCGGCGACGGCGGACCGGCCACCGCCGCCCGCTTGAACTCGCCCACCTCGCTTGTCCTTGACCCCGTCGGCAATCTCTACATCACCGACGTTCTAAACTTTCGAATTCGCAAGATCACCCCCGGGGGCATTATCTCCACCATCGCTGGCTCCGGCCGTTTCAGCCTCTCCGGCGACGGCGGCCCCGCCACTGCCGCCGACGCCTTTCCCTGCTGGCTCGCTCTGGGACCCGATGGCAGCCTCTACTTCACCGACGATGGCGACAGCCGCTCCAACGGCAACAAACGTCTCCGCCGCGTCTCTCCCACCGGCGTAATCTCCACCGTCGCCGGCACTGGCGTCGCTGGCTTTACCGGGGACGGCGGACCCGCCACCGCCGCCCAACTCCGCTCCGCCTCCGGCGTCGCCGTCGACGCTGGCGGAAACATCTTCATAGCGGAATCCTTTGGCCAGCGCATCCGCAAAGTAGATCCCAGCGGCAAGATCACCACTTACGCTGGCACCGGTACCGCGGGTGCCGGCGGCGATGGCGGCCCAGCCACCGCCGCCCAATTTACATTCCCGTTCGGAATGACTGTCGATTCCATCGGCAACCTCTACATCGTCGACCGCAACAACTTCAAGATTCGTAAGGTATCGATTCCTCCCGGCCCCGCGCTTCGAACCGACGGCCCCGTGCTCACCTCCTTCGGCGGCAGAGCTGGCTTCTCCTCCAACACCTACGTCGAAGTCTACGGTCAAAACTTTTCACCCGTCCAGCGTCTTTGGGGCGGTGCCGATTTCAGCGGTGTCAACGCTCCCACGTCGCTCGACGGCGTCAGTGTCACCGTCAACGGCAAGCCAGCTTTCGTCTACTTCATCAGCCCCAATCAAATCAACATCAATACGCCCGAAGACACAGCCACCGGTTCGGTCCTGGTCCAGGTAAAGACCCCGCTCGGCCTCAGTAACGCCGTCGTCGTCAATCGCGCCCGCCTCGCGCCCACCCTCCAAACCGTTCCCCAGTTCCTGATTGACGGCAAACAGTATGTGGTCGCGCTCACTCCTGATTTCTCCACTTTCATAGGGCGGCCGGGAATGCTGGCCGGAGTGCCGTTCATCGCCGCCAAACCCGGCGACGCGATCGCCATCTACGCGCTCGGCTGCGGGCCCACCTCGCCCCCTACGCAAGCCGGCACCGTCGCGGCCCAGGCGTCCGCCCTCACCTCCCCCTACCGCCTCCGCATCGGCGGCCAGACCGCCAACGTAACCTTCGCCGGCATGGTCGGCGGCACCATTGGCCTTTATCAGTTCAACGTCGTGGTTCCCAACGTCCCCGCCGGCGATCAGCCCATCGACCTTGAAATTGACGGCATCCCGAACGCCCAGAATCTAGTCATCACCGTCGGCCAGTAGGCCCATCAGCCGGATTGAACGGATTGATCACCGTAACACTGCCGTAGGTTCGCCCCGCGGAGAAGTCTTCGCTCAAGAGCCAGCGGCAGCCAAGCCGCTCCGCCGCGGCCAGAATCTTTCCGTCCCAGTACGTGACACGGGCCGTGTCGCACCAGAACCAAGCTCGTTCCACGATTGCCAGGCTCGAACCGACCGGTTGCCACTGCGCATACGCGCCAACCGTCTCACGGGCCATCGTCGCCGGGACTCCCACCTTGCGGACTGCATTCGCGTAAAACTCATCCAAGACCTGCCAACTGCAGCGCCCAGTTTGGCTTTCCCAGAGATATCGCAACCAAGCCGCCGCCTGGGGAGCCTTCTCCACGGCTCGCTGGTCTAGCGCATAGAGCAGCACGTTGGTGTCTACGAAAGTGCTATCCCCGACCATTGGCAGCTTCGCGGCTCAACCGATTCTCGGCGTCCAAGTCCACCGGTTGCAGTTGCTTCCACTTCTGGTACGCTTCCCAATACTCATCGCTCGAACGCATCTGCTTCTCCAGGATCCCGCCGAGCAAACGCGACACGGACGTGTTCTCCTCGGCCGCCTTCTTTCGCGCCCACAGAGCCACTTCTTCGGGCAGCGTGACCGTAACGTTCTTCAACATGAATCCAGTGTAACACGAAACCACGAGCCTCAGGCTCAAGCCTTTGAGATTGACTTAGTTCCCAGACCAAACTAATCTAGCGGGCATGGAAGTAAACATCCACCAAGCCAAAACTCATCTGTCGAAGCTCATCGAACACGCACTCGCTGGGGAACAGGTGAAAATAGCAAAGGCAGGAAATCCGCTCGTCAGACTCATCCGCATTGAGCGCGAGAAACCGGTCTTGGGCAGTGCCAGGGGAGTCTTCGAGCTCAAAGAAGGGTGGGATGCTCCGTTGAGCGATGCCGAAATGCGCGATCTCTTCGGCATATGAAAGTCCGCCGTGCTTCCCGTTGACGCCCACCACAGTTTTGAGTTGATTCAGCTACCGCTACTCCACAAAGACCCCTTCGACCGGCTCCTGATCGCGCAGGCCCGCGTGGAGCAAATGACTCTGCTCACGGGCGACGCAATCATCGCGCAATATCCGGTCTCTACGCTCTGGTAGCGGGTCCCCATGCTACCCTTTGAGGTAGCCCTCCTGTGATTCCCGATCAAGCCGGACAAGAGTTTTCCAAATTAGTCGCCATCATGGCGAAGTTACGTGCGCCCGACGGCTGCCCCTGGGACCTCGAACAAACCTTCGACTCGATCAAGAAGTACACCCTAGAAGAAACCTACGAAGTCATTGACGCCATCGACGAACGCGACTGGCCCGGCTTGTGCGAAGAGCTCGGCGACCTCATCCTTCAACCCGTCTTCTACGCCCAAATGGCCCAGGAACAGGGGCTGTTCGATATCGCGCAATCCCTTCGCGCCATCAACGAAAAGTTGATCCGCCGCCACCCCCACATTTTTGGCGATGCCCAGGCCAATACAGCCGAAGAGGTTCTGGACCAGTGGAACAAGATCAAGGCTACCGAAAAGCCGGAGCGTACGCGCCTCCTCGACGGCATCCCCAACGCCATGCCGGCCCTACTCCAAGCCCGCGAAATCAGCAAACGTGCCGCTAAAGTTGGCTTCGATTGGGAAAACTCCGCTCAGGTCGTCGACAAGCTCCACGAAGAGTTGGCCGAACTCGCCGCGGCCGCGACCCCGGAAGACCGCGCCGGCGAAATCGGCGACCTCTTCTTCGTCCTCGTCAATCTCGCCCGCTTCTATCAAGTCGACCCCGAACAAGCTCTGCGCCAAACCAACGCCAAGTTCCGCCGCCGCTTCGCGCATCTCGAAGACCGCCTCAATGGGCAAATCGAAGGCACCCCGATCGCTCAACTCGAAGCACTCTGGCAGGAGGCAAAAGCCAAGGAATGATCGTCGTCCGTGAGTTAGTCGAGCACGCCGAGTTAGTCACGGCGGTTCAGTTACAAAAAGAGATCTGGGGGTTCTCCGATCTTGACCTACTTCCCGTTCGCCTCTTCGTCGTCGCCACTAAGATCGGTGGCCAGGTTCTCGGCGCGTTTGACGGCGACCGCATGGTCGGCTTCCTCATCTCCATCCCCGGTGTCAAACCCGGCGGTCGGGCCTTCCTGCACAGTCAGATGATGGGCGTCGTCGCCGAATATCGCAACGCCGGGGCCGGGCGCATGATGAAGCTCAAGCAGCGCGAACTCGCCCTCGCTCTCGGCGTCAACCTCATCGAATGGACCTTCGACCCGCTCGAACTCAAAAACGCGTTCTTCAATATTGAGCGCCTCGGCGCCGTGGTCAAACGCTACGTTCTGAATCAGTACGGCACCACCTCCAGCCAACTACACACTGGTCTTCCCACGGACCGTTGCGTCGCCGAATGGCACCTCGACCAGATCAAAACGCCGGTCGAAATCGTGGCCCGCATTGAAGTCCCCAACGAAGGCGCCCGGACCCGCGACGTGCAGGCGCGCGTTAGCGAAGCCTTCCTCGAACACTTCCGCTCCGGCCGCACAGTCGTCGGCTTCGAGCGCGGCGAAACCCACGGCGCCTACCTACTCGCCGATCAGGATGGATTAGTATGAGTTTTCAAATAGACGAGATCCGCCTTCGCCAAGTCAAAATGCCGCTCGTGCATTTTTTCGAAACCAGCTTCGGCCGCACCTATGAACGCGACATGGTTCTCGTCGAGGTCGTCTCCGATGGCCTCTCCGGCTGGGGCGAAGTCACCGCTGGCGAGAACCCCTTCTACAACGAAGAGTGGACCGAATCCGCCTGGATGATCGTCCGCGACTATGTCGCCCCCCGCGTCCTCCGCCACCCCCTTGAAACGGCTCGTGACATCGCCCCTCGCTTTAAACACATCCGTGGACACAAAATGGCCTGCGGCGGCCTTGAAGTCGCCGTCTGGGATCTCGAAGCCCGCCGAAAGAGCATCCCGCTCCATCAACTCATCGGCGGCGGTGCCCGCAAGGAAATCCCCTCCGGAGTCTCCCTCGGCATTCAAGACACGGTCGACGATGTCCTGCGCGTCATCGAGAAAGAACTCGCCGCCGGCTACCAGCGCATCAAGATGAAGATCAAGCCTGGCCGCGACGTCGAAGATTTGCGCGAAGTCCGAAAGCGCTTCCCCCAGATCAAGCTGATGGCCGACGCCAACTCCGCCTATACGCTCAAAGACGCGGATCGGCTCCAGGCCCTCGACGAACTCTACCTCATGATGATTGAGCAACCCCTCGCTCACGACGAGATCATCGACCACGTCGAACTCCAAGCCAAACTCCAAACCCCCATCTGTCTGGATGAGTGCATCCGCTCGGCCCATCACGCCGAACAAGCCATCCGGATGAACGCCTGCGGCATCATCAACATCAAGCTCGGTCGGGTCGGCGGCTTCTCGGAAGCAATCAAAGTCCACGACGTTTGCCAGCAGCACAACATCCCCGTCTGGTGCGGCGGCATGCTCGAAAGTGGCATCGGCCGGGCTCATAATATCGCCCTCGCCTCGCTGCCGAACTTCGTTCTCCCGGGCGACGTCTCGGCTTCGAACCGCTATTGGAAGCGTGAACTGCTCACCCAGCCCATCGAAGCGACTCCCCAGGGCACCATCGTCGTCCCCGATGGCGTCGGCTTTGGCTTCGATATTGACTACTCGTTTCTCGATTCCATCACCGTCCGCCAGGAGACAGTCCGTTGAACGATGGCAGTAGTCGCTGGCGCCTCTACCTCATCGTCGTTGGGGTATATCTGTTCTGGGGCGCCAATTTCATCTTCTCGAAGATCGTTCTGAAAGAGATGCCCGGCATGGTCGCGGCCAGCCTTCGCACCTTCCTCGCGGCTGCCCTCATGTTGCCGGTCTACTGGTGGAGCGTCCGCCAAGGCGCTGAGCCCGTCAAGCTGCGCGAGCTCCCCCTGCTCTTCTTCATCGGCTCGGTCGGCGTCGCCATCAACCAAGCCTGCTTTTTGGTCGGCATCTCTTACACCTCGGCGGGCCACGCCGCGCTCGTCATCAGCCTCACGCCCATCCTGGTCCTCTTCCTCGCCGCGTTCGTCGGCCAGGAGAAAATCACGCCCTGGAAAATCGCAGGCCTCGCGGTCGCGATCAGCGGGGTGGTCCTGCTCCAAAGCGGCCACAATGCCTCAGCGCAATCCTCATCGTTCCTCGGCGATCTCTTCATCGTCGGAGCCAGCGCGAGTTTCGCCATCTACACCGTCTTTGGCAAACGCGCCACCCGTCAGCACGGCGCCATCCCCATCATCGCCTTCAGCTACGCCGCCGGCGCGCTCACTCTCTTCCCGTTCACTTACTCCGCCGTCCTATCCTTTGATTACGGTGCCCTCACCACGAAGGCCTGGCTCGCGTTCTTATACATGACGGTCGTCTCCTCCACCATCTGCTACATCTTCTTCTACTACGCCCTCAACCGCCTCGCCGCCTCCCGTATCTCCGCCTTCGCCTACCTCCAACCCGTCGTCGCCTCGCTCCTCGCCGTCCCGATGCTTGACGAACCCATCACGGCCGCGATGATGGGCGGCGGCAGCCTCGTCCTCGCTGGTGTGTTCCTAACGGAGCGTGGCTGAGATGGCCGGCTTCGGCAAACTGCTCGCCCGCAATCACAACTATCGCAACCTCTGGCTCGGCCAGGTGGTCAGCGAAATCGGCGACCACTTCAACACCATCGCCGTCTTCAGTCTCGTCCTCCAAAATACGAACTCCGGCTTCGCCGTCAGCGGCGTCATGCTCGCGCGGGCCATTCCCATGCTCCTCGCCGGACCTCTTGCCGGCGTCTCGCTCGACCGCTTTGATCGCCGCAAGCTCATGCTGGCAAGCGACCTCTTCCGCGCCGCCATCGCGATCCTTTTCATGCTCGCGATCTCCGCGGATCGCACCTGGCTTGTCTACTTGCTCAGCGCCCTGCTGATGGGTGCCTCGCCGTTTTTCACGAGCGGTCGCTCCGCCATTCTGCCGGCCATCGTCAATCAGGAAGAGCTCCACACAGCCAACACGATGACTCAGACCACGCAGTGGACCACCACCGCCGTCGGGTCCTTCCTTGGCGGTACCAGCGCCGCCCTCTACGGCTACGAAGCCGCCTTCTTCTTGAACGCCATGTCGTTCCTGTTTTCCGCGTGGAGCGTCAGCCGACTCCGCGGCGAGTTCACCGCCCGTCGCGAGGTCTCGCTCAACGAAACCAAGGTGATGAAGCCCTGGCACGAGTATGTCGAAGGCCTCCGCTACATCCGTTCCATTCCGCTCGTGTTCGCCCTGATGATGGTCGGCGTCGGATGGGCGGGTGGCGGTGGTGCCGCGCAAGTTCTCTTCTCGCTTTTCGGTGATCGCGTCTTCCATCGCGGAGCCGCCGGCATCGGCGAACTCTGGGGCGTTGCCGGCCTTGGCCTCGTTGTCGGCGGTATCGTCGCCCATCGGATCATGCCGCACTTGAGCTTCGCGGCCTACAAACGCACCGTCGCCATCGTCTACATCCTGCACGGCGCCGCCTACGTCCTATTCAGTCTCATGACAAGCTACGGTTGGGCGCTCTTCTTTCTCGCGCTCTCCCGCGCCGCCGTCGCCATAAGCTCGGTTTTGAACATGACTCTCCTTCTCCGTCACACCAGCGACGAGTATCGCGGCCGCGTCTTCGCAACTCTCGAAACCCTCGTCTGGGGTGTCATGATGCTATCGATGACCGGGGCCGGCCTCGCCTCCGACCGGGTCGATACCCGCTGGATCGGCGTCGTCAGCGGCGTTCTCAGTTCGCTCACCGCGGTGTACTGGATGTGGGCCAACGCAACCGATCGCCTGCCGGAGCCGTCCATCCCAGAGCATACGATAGAAGAACGGGATGTTGAAATTCATGGAGAGCCCACTGTCTAGCCTTGACGGAAAAATCATCCTGGTCACCGGCGCCGCCAAGCGCGTCGGTCGCGCCATCGCCCTCCGCCTCGCTCGCGAAGGTGCCCGCATCGCCATTCACTACAGCGCCTCCCGAGCAGAAGCCGAACGAACCGCCGCCGACTGTGGAGGTGCCGAACTCTTCCGCGCCGACCTCTCCAAAGTCGCCGCCATCGAAGCCATGTTCGCCGACATCGACCACCGCTTCGGCCGCCTCGATGGTCTTGTCAACAACGCGGCCCGCTTCACCAAGTTCAACCCTCTCGACGTCACCGAAGCCGATTGGGACTTCATTCACGACGTCAATTTGAAAGCCACCTTCTTCTGCTGCCGCGAAGCGGGCCGCCGCATGAAGGCCCAAGGCTACGGACGCATCGTCAATATAAGCTCGCTCGGCGGCCTCCGCCCCTGGGCCGACCATGCTCACTACTGCGCCTCCAAAGCCGGCGTCATCATGCTCACAAAGGCCCTCGCCAAAAGCTTCGCCCCCGAAATCACCGTGAATTCTGTCGCCCCCGGCGTCATCCCCTTCGGCGAGTGGAACGACGAAATGGCTGGTATGGTTCGTGCCACCCCCGCCGCCCGCGTCGGTACCGGCGACGA
>JANODS010000093.1:0-2513 GCA_031412835.1 Acidobacteriota bacterium
CCGATTGCGACGATTGCGGGGAATCCGCCGGCGATGGCGAGCTGGCCGATGGCGAAACCGGGGGTGCGGCAGCAGACGGGATTTTTCGTGAAGGGGCGGTCGATTTACCAGTTGGTGTTGACGCCGGTGATGGTGGATTCGGCAGGGGGTCCGGCTATGATCTGTCTGGTGGTGGGGGGGTACCCGGTGAGCGAGAGGCCGTAGCTGTTGACGGGGGGCGTTTTTGTGTTTTCGGTGGCGGGGCAGAAGGTGGAGCGGCCGGGAGTGCGGCTGGATCGGCCGCTGTTGGGGCTGGACGGGGCACCGGTGGGGACGCTGAGCATTTTTCGTAGCCCGGGCGGGGCGGGGCAGCAGTTAGCGGATTTGCAGCGGGATCTGATTTGGATGTGGGGGGCGGCGATGTTGCTGAGTCTGGTGTTGAGCTTCTTCTTGGCTCGGCGGATTGTCGAGCCGATTGGGGCGCTGGACCGGGCGGCGATGGCGATTGCGGAGCAGCGGTACGACGGGCGTTTGCCGGTGACGAGTAACGACGAATTGGGTCGGCTGGCGGCGACGTTCAATTCGATGAGTGGGTCGCTGGAGGCGGCGCGGGGGGAGTTGATTCGGCAGGAGCGGATCTCGACGGTGGGGCGGATGGCTTCGAGCATCGTGCATGACTTGCGGAACCCGTTGGCGGCGATTTACGCCGGGGCGGAGATGCTGATTGATTCGGACAATTTGGCTCCGCAGCAGACGAAGCGGTTGGCGACGAACATCTATTCGGCGAGTCGGCGGGTGCTGGAGATGTTGCAGGAGTTGCTGGACGCGGCGAAGGGGAAGACGGGGGAGATTGAAACTTGCCGATTGAGCGAGGTGGTGGAGGCGGCGGTGGAGAGCCAGGAGGTGGCGCATATACGGTTTCGGGTGGAGATACCGGAGGGGTTGGAGCTGCCGATGGACCGGGCGCGGATGGAGCGGGTGTTCGTGAATTTGATTGCGAACGCGATTGAGGTGATGCCGGGGGGAGGCGAGATTTCGATAGTCGCGAAGGCAGTGGGGAAGGACGTGACGGTGGCGGTGAGCGACCAGGGGCCGGGCATTGCGGCGGAGGTGAAGGAGAGGTTGTTTCAGCCGTTTACGAGCTTTGGGAAGCGGAACGGTTTGGGGCTAGGGTTAGCGTTGAGCCGGCAGACGGTGCTGGAGCACGGGGGGGACCTGACGGCGACGAACCATGCGGGAGGGGCGGTGTTTTCGGTGAAGCTGCATGGGTGAGATTTGGGGTTCGTTTTGGTTTACGGTGTGGCTGGCGGGGGCGTCGACGGGGTTGGCGTTGGCGACCGGGGTGGGGCTGGCGTTGCGGGGATCACGGGTGATGTGGCAGGTGCCGCTGGCGATGCCGCATTTGACGATGGCCGTGGTGGTGGTGCATCTGCTGGCTCCGAGCGGGGTGGTGGCTCGGATGGTGTATGCCGTGGGCGGAATTGCGGGGCCGGGGGAGTTTCCGGACGTGGTGCAGGACCGGTGGGGGATGGGGATTATCTTTGTCTATTGGCTGAAGGAGACTCCGTTTTTCGCGTTGATGGCAATGACGGTGTTGCGGCGGTTGAGCGGGGAGTATGAAGACGTCGCGGCGACGTTGGGGGCGGGGCGATGGCAGCGGTTGCGGTATGTGACTTTGCCGCTTTTGGCTCCGGCGATGGTGCCAGCGGCGTTGCTCGTGTTTGGGTTCGTTTTTGCGAGTTTCGATGTGCCGTTCTTGTTGGGGCGGACGCATCCGGCGGTGTTGAGCGTGGTGGCGCAGCGGTACTTTGTGAGCGACCGGGAGGTGGCGTTGGGGATTTCGGCGGGGATGGGATTGTTCAGCGCGGGGCTGGCGGCGGCGTACGTGCGGCTGAGGACGGAGTGGTGAGATTCGTCGTTTGGGTGCCGGTGGTGTTCTTGCTTGTCAGGAGTTTGGCGGGGCGGTGGCTTTGGCCGGACGTACTGCCGACGGAGTGGAGCGGACGGGCGTGGGGGGCGGTGCGGGTGGAGCCCGTGGCGAACTCGTTGGGGTTGGCGGTGGTGGCGATGTTGGGGGCGGTGTTGTTGGGGATGGCTTTGGCGGGGGCGTTTCGGCGGTCGGCTTGGGTGAGATGGGCGGTGTTAACGGTGGCGCTGCTGCCGCCGTTGGCGATGGGGGTGGGGCTGCATGGGTTGTTTCTGGGGCTGGGGTTGACGGACTCTTGGTGGGGCGTTCTGCTGGTACACTTGCTGCCGGCGACGCCTTATGCCGTGATGGCGGTGGCGGCGAGTTTGTCGCGATTCGACGAAGACTTGGCGGCGCAGGCGCGGACGTTGGGGGCGAGTGGGTGGCAGGTTTGGCGGTACGTGAAGGGTCCGGCGCTGCTGCCGGGCATTGCGACGGGGGCGGCATTCGCGTTTGTAATTTCTTGGAGCCAATACGCCTTGACGGCGGTGATTGGCGGGGGGCGGGTGTTGACGTTGCCGATGGCGCTGGTGGGGTATCAGAGAAGCGGGGACGAGGCAGTGGCGGC
>JANODS010000094.1:0-1029 GCA_031412835.1 Acidobacteriota bacterium
GGCCGGAGGTGACCGTCGTGCGGGCCGAAAACTCCCATTTCTTGTTCAGCCGGTAGCCGCCGATGGAGTTGAAGATGACCGGGAAGTCGTAGGTGGAGGGACGCTGAACGCCATCGAGCCCGGCTTGGCGGGAGCGGCTGAGCGAGAGGTTGGCGTTGCCGAACCAGCGAGCGCCCCACTTCTTTTCGGCGAAGAACTCGACGCCGCGGGCGCGGCCACGGCCGGCGCTTGTCAGCGGGAAGAGGATGTCGCGAACCTGGAAGGTGTCGCCGACGCTGGCGAGCGACAGGGCCGGGAACTGGGTGGAGACGGGGTAGTCTTTGTAGTCCTTCTGGTACGCCTCGACGGTGAAGCGGAGGCTGGCGGAAGGAATGTAGGTGAAGCCGGTGACGTAGTGCTGGGATTGGAACGGCGTCAGGTTCCGGTTCTGCGGGAAGGCGGCGAGGAAGAGGAACTGGGGCTGCTGGACGTAGGTTCCGAAGCTGGCGCGCCAGGAGAGCTTGTCGGTGATGCGGTAGCTGAGGCCGGCGCGGGGGCTGAAGCGGGTGCGGGCGATGAACTGGTAGTTGTCAATGCGACCGCCCCAAGTGAGGTTGAGACGCTTTGTGAGATTCTTTGTGCTTTGGACGTAGGCGCTCGACTGCCGGGCCGAGAAGTCCTGTCGTATGTCAAACGCGTTCACGTCGCGGACGCGGCTGTAGGGGCTCTCAGAGCCAAAGGGCGAAGCGGCGTTGTAATTGACGTTGAAGAACTTGAAGCTCCCGCCGACCTGGATCTTTTCGAGCCCCGGAACGTAGCCGGTAAAATCGTACTTGATGGTGGTCTCGCCTTCGCGGGAATTCTCGCGGAAGACGAGCGGGCTGCGGGCGATCAAGTCGTCAACGTTGACGTTGGCCGGGGGGATGCCGTTCCGGATGAGGTCGCGGACGGTCTGGTCAACGCGGGACTCCGAATGGCTGACGCCGAGCAAGCCGACGCCACGAGCGCCGTAAGTCCGCTGCCAATTAAAGCCGTTGGCGGAGCGCCAGC
>JANODS010000095.1:0-1977 GCA_031412835.1 Acidobacteriota bacterium
AACCAACCATCGTCCGGACGCCGCCGCGCCTTCGCCAGCGGCCCACCGTAAATCTCATTCGTATCCCACAACCCGCCCGCGTCCAGAATCAACCGCGGCGCTTCCTTCAAGTTGTAAGACCCGCTTATCTTATGTTTCTCACTGAAGCTATGGTCGCCCTTTCCCGAGTATTGATACTGATCCAACTCCGGGTTGCCCGATACCGGAAACACTTGATTGTTCACGAGCGGCACCAGCCCGTCCGGCCCGGTAATCTTCGGCAAATAGTGCTTCACCGCGATCGCGTTGACGTTCCGGGATACCCCGCTGAACCGCGAAACCGGAATCCGATTCCCGGGGAACATCTCCCCCACCCAGCGGCCATTCGCCAACTGCCGAAACGTCGTCGGATCATATATCGCGCCCCGCGTCACGGGCCGGTCCAGTCCATCCCGAAACGTCGTCACCGGCCCTAACAAACGGCTGAAATCGCCCTGGTAAAACTCCGCGATCGGCGCATTCCGGTTCGGCGCGCTGAATCCGTAATTTCGCTCCCGATACTGCTCGTAGGAAAAGTAGAAAAACGTCTTGTTCCGCCCGTTGTAAACCTTCGGGATGAATACCGGCCCGCCCACACTCCCCGCCCAGTTCATCTTCCGATCCTGCGGCCGCTCCACCCCGCGGGCGTTGTTGGCAAACGTGTTCGCATTCAACGCCTCGTTCCGAATCCCTGTGTACGCGCTGCCATGCAGGGAGTTAGTCCCCGATTTCATCACATAGTTGAATACGCCCCCCTGGCTCCGCCCGAACTCCGCCGACATGCCGCCCGTCTGAATCTTCACTTCCGCCAAAGCCTCCACCGAAACCGACATCGGCGAAAAATTTCCACCCTGATTCACCGTTACCGAAGCCCCGTCCACCAAGGTCTCGTAAGCAAAATCCGTCGACCCGTTCACTCTCCCCCGAAACGTATCGCCCGACACCCCCGGCACAATCGCATAGGCAAAATTCTCCGCCTGCCGCCCGCCGGAAAAACTCAGCGGTAGATTCGTCAGCGACTTCGCGCCCAGGCTCGTCCCAATCTGCGGCGTATCCGCCTGCACCCGCGGCAACTCGCTCCGCACCTCGACAGACTCCGTCGTCGAACCCACCTCCAACTGCGCGTCCACGCGCAACACCTCCGCCACTTTCAAACTCAGTCCCGCCCGCGTCGCCTTCCGAAACCCGTCCGCCGCAAAGCTGATCGAATACTCCCCAATCGCCAGATTCGGTCGCGAGAATTGCCCGGACTCGTTGGTCGTCGTCTCATATCGCGCTCCGGTGGCTACATGCTGAATCACCACCTTCACCGCCGGCACCGCCGCCCCCGACGGGTCCGTCACCGTACCCGTCAAAGAAGCCCGATCCAACTGCGCGTACAACCCAAGAGTAGAGAATAGAAACAAGACCCAGATCATGGCCATACTATACATTGACCGGCGTTGAGAATCCACGATGACCAACCGCCAGCATTCTCTCCTCTCCGCCCTCCTCCTCGCTCCCGCCTTCGCCGCCTTCGGACTCCTCGTCTTCCAGGCCCTACCCTCAAATCTCGTCCTGCTTCCCCCGGTACCCCTCGGCCCACCCCTCCGCGAAGGCGACCGCGTTTTCCTTTATACCAGCCAGATCCAAAAGCGACTCACTTACAAACCCTTCTCCGCGGGCCGGGTTACCCTCACCGACCTCCACATCGACCTTTGGGTCTTTGACGCCAACTCCGCCGAGCCCCTCTTCCGCTGGCGTCTCTCCTCCGAGCGTGACGGCTCCCCCCTCGGCCGATCCGTCCTCGGGATCCAAGACAACTCCCTTTGGCTCCGCACCCCCAACGGCGCTCTGCTCTACTCGCTCTCGACGGACAAGTTCCTCCCACCTCCTCCCAAACCACCCCCGCCTCTCCCACCCGCCCCATCCGACTCCTTTCGCAGCCGCGGCCTCGTCATCAACAACCACTGGCTCGGC
>JANODS010000096.1:0-1704 GCA_031412835.1 Acidobacteriota bacterium
AAAGTTCCTATTGACAGCCTTCAGGCTAAGGAATGGAACGAATCGCGATGAGTCAGCAGGAGCGGGATCGGTTGGAGTGGTTGAAGCAGGCGCGGGACAAGCGGCTCACGCAGTCGGTGGTGGCCGAGCGGATGGGAGTGAGCGAGCGATGGGTAAGAAAAATGATCAAGGGGCTGGCAACGGAAGGCGACGCGGTAGTGGTGCACGGGCTGCGGGGCCGGGAATCCAATCGCAAGTTGCCGGAGACGATTCAAGCTCAGGCGATAGCTTTGTTGCATCAGCCGGAGTGGCATGATTTTGGGCCGACATATGCGAGCCAGCAGTTGGCCAAGCAGGGCGTAAACGTAAGTGACGAGACGTTGCGCCGGTGGATGACAGGGGCCGGGATCTGGAAGCCGAAGACGAGGACCAGCCAGACCGTGCATGCTTGGCGGGCACGACGCAGCGGGTTTGGCGAACTCGTGCAGTGGGACACCTCGACCCACGATTGGCTTGAGGGTAGAGGCCCGGTGCGGTACTTAGTGAGGATGATCGACGACGCAACGAGTTGGAGTTGGGGCCGGTTTGTCGAGCACGATTCGACGCCGTTCAACATGGCGGTACTGTGGGAATACATCGATCAGAACGGGCGAATGGTCGACGTTTATACGGACCGCGCGGCGATGTTCATGGTGACGCCTCGTGCGGGCGAGAGCAAAACGGAGCGCCAGGCGGCGGATCGGCTGACGCAACTCGGACGCGGTCTGCGCGAGTTGGGAATTGGTTGGATTCCGGCGCAGTCGCCGCAAGCCAAGGGCCGCGTTGAACGTAGCTTCCGCACCGATCAGGACCGCCTCGTGAAGGACCTGCGGCTGGCCAAGATCACCACGCTGGAGACGGCGAATGCCTTTCTTGCCCAGGAATACTGGCCGCACTGGAACGAGCGTTTTGCGCGGCCAGTCAAGGATTTCCCCAATGAGCATAGGGCGCTGACCCCGCACTTAGAACTGGCCTCGATTCTGTGTCACGTCGAAGAGCGCGTCATCGGCAACGACTACACGTTTTCCTTCGCCGGTCGGCGCTATCGGATCGTTCGCGACCAAGTTACCACCAGCATGCGGGGACAACGTTTGCGTCTTGAATTGCACCTTGAGGGCGACTTGAAGGCGCGCTATCAAGGGCGCTCTGTCGACCTCGCTGACTGCGTTGGTGGTCTGGAGAAGATCCCGCCACAACCGAGCAAGCCCGTTCGCAAAGATCACAATGCGGGCGGCAAGAGCGACTGGATGCAGGGCTTTTTCGATCGCCCCGCCGCTCCGTTGTGGAGCTTGATCAAATCATGAAGGCCCAGCAAAACGCCAAACAATTTGGAAGGCGCACCTTGCTGATGCCCAAGACCTCCGCTCCCGAGTCTCACCGGCAGCACGAAGCGTCCTCAACAGGCCCGCCCTCCCGGCGGCTTAACACCGCGCGGGAGGGCGGGCACCGACTGCTTCCGGAGCCAACTCCGTCGCGTCGGCCTTGGGCAACCTCGCTAGGCGCGACCCCAGCCAGGCTGTGCGAACATACCATGAGGGCTCCAGAGAACCCCACTAAACCGGAACTTTCTACTTTGGTGGCTATAGGAACTTTCTACTTTGGTCCAACACCGGCCGCCTTCACCAACACCTTGCCCGGAACCTTCGGCAACTGTGGCCGCAACACCCTGCGGGGCCCTTGGCGTGG
>JANODS010000097.1:0-1510 GCA_031412835.1 Acidobacteriota bacterium
CCTGCCGCCGCCTTCTCGCTCCGGCTCACCGGCAGGCGGATCATCGCTCCCGCTCCGTCGCACAGGTCGTCTCCGGCAAATGCCATCGCCCGCGTGCCCCAGCCCGTGTACGTCGCTAACGGGGCGGCAACCTCTGGAAGGCGAATACCGGCGATATCGTTTCCGTTACCATCGGTTTTCGGAACAAACGTCGGATACGGGGAGCCGAGAAGAACCGGCGGTAACTTCGTCAGGATTCCCTGCTCAAAGCCTGGTCCAAAGTCGAAAAGGTCTCCGGTGCTCATCAGGCCGTTGTAGGTCACTCCCGGGATTCGCGGAAAACCCATGCCGATCTGCGGCAGAGCCGCAACCAGCGTCCCGTCCGCGATGCGCGGCACTTGGCTCGGGGGAGGCTCCTGCTGTCGGGACACCCACTCATCAAGGGCCACCAGCAACGCCCTCAAACCGGCGTTGGCCACCAGAGGGCTTCGCGGCTGCTGACAGATGCCCGGTCCCGTCGGCCCGATCCCCGCGCTATGGGGCAAACTCGAGAACAAGTAGTAACGCACATTAGGCGGATCGGGAAGATCATTGCCCTGCGTATCCGTGTGCAGAAGCGAACCGCCCTTCACCCAATACTCGTTCGCCGAGTTCGCTTCAAAGATCTTCGGACACGTGCCGCTAGCGAGGCATCGACGAAGTCGACCGTCTGTCTTACCTGTCACCAAATCTGTCAAAACCTGATTTGCGAACGGAAAGTGGCGCTCCGGAAAGTGGCGCCCTATGTGCTGCCGGTGGGTTCGTCCCGGCTGGCCAAATCGATAATTGAAAAACCCGCCGCTGCCGCCGCCAACCCAATTCAGCATTCCGTCAAACACCCTCTCACCTTGTTCATCCGCATTGAAGCCAAGGTTGAGGAAGTCGTGCATATATCGACACGGTTGGGAGAAGCAGAACGAGTACACCAGCTGCACATCTCCAGACAGAGGATTCGGTTGACCGGCTTCGTCTATCTTTGCCCGGCGCAGAAAAGCCGCTAGATCGCGAGTTGCGGCAAATCCCAGCCCGATCACACCGGCACCGGTGGCAGGATATTGGAATTCGTAGAGCCGCCCCTGCTGAAATTGCGTACCTGCCGGAAGTAGTCGAATCGTAGTCGCGTTAACATACTCCCAAGCTTCTGAAGCTAACGCCACCGGCGAGTCCCCATAGCGCACGCGAACAGTAAGCCTGGACTGTGACTTGTCCAGCGTGGCAGCCGGATAAGTAAGGCCTGCCGCCATAGTCGTGCTGTTATCGATGACAAACTCCTCCAGAGCGGGGCCGACAATGGGCGATCCGTCGGTATTTCGCGCCAGCGGGACCGCAATCGTATGTCGGCCTCCCCCGGCCAGCACCGTAGCATCCCAGCCGCTGAAAACGATCGTGTAGCCTTGACGCATCAGAAACCTGCGAATTCCGGCCCAAGCCGAACACGATTCCGTGGTGAAGGCGAACGTCATTCCGGGCTGAATCCGAACAGCATTCCGGC
>JANODS010000098.1:0-2118 GCA_031412835.1 Acidobacteriota bacterium
CCGCCGCGACCCCTCCGGCCAAGTAACCGGCCTCAGCATCGGAGACGGCCGCGCCTGGGATATCCGCCTAACTCGCATCACCGCGCCGTAAACCGCGCCTGGAAGAATCGAAGTAACTTCGGCTCGTAAGTCATCCGCAAACCCTGAATCTGTTTCCGTTCCTCGTACACGCAGTAGACACTCTCCGCCGTAACATCCATGTGCGCCTGCGTATAGACACGTCGCGGGATCGTCAACCGGACAAGTTCCAGCTTCGGCATCCGCTCTTCGCCCGTCACTGGATCGCGGCCCGCCGATACCGCCCCTCGCTCCATCGACCGCACCCCGGAATCAAGATAGATCGCCGCCGCCAACGCCTGCGCCGGATACTGCTCCTGAGGAACATGCGGCAGAAACGCCCGAGCATCCAGGAATATGCCGTGCCCCCCAATCGGCATCACAATCGGCACGCCAAACCCCCGCAGCTTTTCACCCAGGTACTCCACCTGTCCAACCCGCGCCCGGATATGGTCATCCTGTACCGATTCATCAATCCCCACGGCCACCGCCTCCATATCGCGCCCCGCCATCCCGCCGTAAGTCTGTAGCCCCTCATAGGCCACCAGCAAGTTACACGCGGCATCGGCCAAATCCTTCGAGTTCACGGCCAAAAACCCGCCGATATTCGCCAGCGGATCCTTCTTCGCGCTCATCGTGCAACCGTCGCTGCACCGGCAAAGGTCCAGCACAATCTCCGCAATCCTCCGGCCCGCTTGCGCCGCCTCCCGCTGTTGAATGAAGTACGCATTCTCCGCGATTCGGGTAGCATCCAGCATCACCGGCACCCCAAATCGCTCGCACAGCGCCTTCACCGCGCGCAAATTCTCGGACGAAATCGGCTGGCCCCCCGCCATGTTCACGGTCGCTCCCACGCACACATACGGAACCCGGCCGGGGTTGTCGACCAAGACCCGTTCGAGTTTGTCGAGGTCGACATTGCCCTTGAACGGATGCAACGAATCCGGGTCGTGCGCCTCGTCGATAATCACGTCGGTGAACCGGCCCCCCGCCAACTCCTGGTGCAGCCGCGTCGTCGTGAAATACATGTTCCCGGGAATAACATCACCGTCCTTGATCAAGCAGCGAGATAAGATATGCTCCGCCCCGCGGCCTTGATGGGTCGGAATCACGTGCTGATAGCCATAAGTCCGGCGCACCGCTTCTTCAAACCGATAGAAGCTTGCGCTGCCCGCGTACGCCTCGTCCCCCATCATCATCGCCGACCACTGGCGGTCGCTCATCGCGGACGTTCCGGAGTCCGTCAAAAGGTCAATATAGACGTCGGCGGAGCGAAGCAGAAAGGTGTTGTGCCCGGCTTCCTGGATCGCGCGTTCGCGCTGGTCCCGCGTCGTTAAGCGGACGGATTCCACCATTTTGATGCGAAAGGGTTCGGCCCAACTGCGGCGTTCGAGAGGCATGAGTAAAGCATAGCCCTCATCGGTCGCCCTGCCAATCCCGATCGTAAGGTTATGGCCAGAATCTGTTATCGTTTGGAATGCAAAGTGCCATTAATGATTAACGCGCAATTGGACCAACTGTCATGGAAGATTCTGGCCGAACTGCAAGCCGATGCCCGGCTCTCTTATGCTGAAATCGGCCGCCGCGTCGGGCTCTCCACCCCGGCCGCCGCCGAACGAGTCCGCCGCCTCGAAGAGTCCGGTGTCATCACCGGCTATGCGGCCCAAATCGATGCGTCCCGCCTCGGCCTCGCTGTCGCGGCTTTCATCCGCATCAGACTCAGCGGCAGCGAGGCCCAAGCCAAACGGCTCACCAACCTCGCCGGTGAACTCGCCGAGGTGCTCGAATGCCATCGCTGCACCGGCGATGAGTCGTTCATTCTTAAAGTGAGGGTGGAGTCGGTAGCCGATTTGCAGAAATTGATTGACCGGCTCACCCCGTTCGGCATGACCTCCACGTCGCTGATTCTCTCCTCCCCGGTGGAGCGCGGCACCCCGGATGTGGCACGATTGGGAAAAACATTATGAAACTCTCCGACCGCCGCTCCTTCCTTTTCGCGCTGCCCGCGGCCATGCTGCTGACGGCCGCCCCGTCCCTGCCCAATCGCCCCAAGGTCCCCGG
>JANODS010000099.1:0-1729 GCA_031412835.1 Acidobacteriota bacterium
CAGACGCCGAAGTTGCAGTACACGACGGCCGTGACGTACGAATTGCCGTTTGGAAAGGGCAGGAAGATGGGCAGCAGTTGGAACCGGGCGACCGATGCCGTGCTGGGCGGTTGGCGGACGGCTTCCATTGTGAACTGGCGGACGGGTTTGCCGATCAACGTTGGGCTGAACGGGAATGGGATTGATCCGGCGACGGGCCGGGCGTACGTCTTCTTCGGCCGGAACGGCGGCGGATTGCGGCCGAACCGGGTGGGCGAGGCGAACACGGGGATTGATCCGAAGACGGATCGGTTCCGGTTTTTGGATGCGGCGGCGTATGCGGTGCAGCCGGTGAACACGGCGGGGAACTCGGCGCGGAATACGGCTTATGGGCCGCGATTCTTCACGACCGATTTCAATTTGTCGAAGGGGTTCCGAATTACGGAACGGCAGAGTGTCGATATTCGTTGGGAGGTGTTTAACCTGTTCAACACGGTGAACTTCAACAACCCGGCGACGGGGTTGGGGGCAACCAACTTCGGGGTGATTACTTCGGCGCGCGATCCGCGGATCATGCAAATGGCGATCCGGTATCGGTTCTAGGTTTGGGACGGTAAAAGGGCCGCTGCCTTCGGGTGGCGGCCTTTTTGCGTATATAAGAGTAGTTATGATTTCACGGCGTGATTTGGGGATTTTGCTGGCGGGGCCGGCGTTTGGGAAGGTGACGGGGTTTGAGCAGGTGGCGGGGGCGCTGCCGCCGCGGGAGAAGGGGCGGGTGGTGGTGGAGATGTTGGGGGAGGCGGAGGTGGGGGCGGGGTATCGGCGGCAGAAGATTCGGTATGGGGCGAAGCCGGGGAATGCGGTGTATGCGTGGCTATTGACGCCGGAGAAGTTCGCCGGGCGGGCGGCGCTGTGTTTGCACCAGACGACGAAGATCGGCAAGGACGAGCCGGTGGGATTGGGGGGGAAGCCGAATCTGCGCTACGCGCAGGAGTTGGCGGAACGGGGGTATTTGTGTTTGGTACCGGATTATCCATCGTTTGGGGACGATAAGACGGATTTCGCGAAAGAGGTGTTTGGAGTGGGGTTGTCTTCGGGGACGATGAAGGGGGTGGTGAATCATCGGCGGGGGGTGGATTTGTTGATCGAGAAAGGGGCGAAGACGGTGGTGGCAATTGGGCATTCGCTGGGGGGGCACAATACGCTGTTCGTGACGGCGTTTGACGAGAGGATTCGGGCGGCGGTGACGAGTTGTGGGTTTACGGCGATGGCGAAGTATAAGGGTGGGAATTTGAAGGGTTGGGACCAGGACCGGTACATGCCGCGGGTGCGGGAGGTTTTTCACAATAGCCCGAAGGAGTTGCCGTGGGATTTTCCGGATCTGTTGCGAAGGATGGCGGGACGGGCGGTCTACATTAACGCTCCGTTGCAGGACGATAACTTCGACAATAGCGGGGTGCGGGACTGTGTGCGAGCGGTGGGGAAGGAGTTTCGGCGGGGGCGGTTGGTGACGGCGTATCCAGATTGTGGCCATGATTTCCCGGAGGAGGTGCGGCGGGAGGCGTATAGATTTCTTGATCGGGCTTGAACGCTTTTACAAGATTTTTACAAACTGGAGACGACCGGAGGGAGATGTTCGCCGTAGTATCGACAGTAGAACAGTGGGAGCCCTGATGACAATCTTCCTTGATGACCATCTTTCGATTGACTGGACCGCGGTCCGGTTCGACGACCAGAAGCTGACGCTGAC
>JANODS010000100.1:0-2395 GCA_031412835.1 Acidobacteriota bacterium
CCTGTCCGCGTAAGCGCCGCCGCGCCCGGTAGCAGACTCCCGGCGGAAGGAGAGATCCGACCGACCGAAGCGGAGTGTCGAAAGCCTTTGAAAGATAAGCGAGCAAACCGGCGGGCCGCAATCTTCAGTGAAGCAATAGCCTCGAGAGAGTATCAACCGAAGGGGGTTTGGGAGGGCCGAGCCGCTCATGTCACGGGGAAGGCAATAGACAGCATCGTGGAACGGAACTGATGCTGGACCTCCCCGGGGTCGCAGGCGGTGGCACGTTGGGAAATAACCATGCGGAACAGGAGAGACCCTAACTGGTAGCCATGTCAGGCAAAGACCGGGCATTTAAGGCCGGAAGGCTGAAGGGTTTTCTACGATTTGTGCGTGGCACGCGCGGATTCTCCGGCGTAGGTGGTACGGCCCAAGGTATCGAGCTTTTGCTTGTTGGCCTTGCACCATTTTGGAAACTCCTCGGGATCGATGAGGACTTTCTCGACGGTTTGTCCGCTGAGTTTCAGCGTGTCGTAGATCCGCTGCGCCGAGACGAGCCACTGGCCGTAGGTGTCGGGAAGCTTTTCGCCGTCGGTGAACATCTGCTTCAGCCGCGGGTAGTCTTGGCGGCGATACCAGGCGATTCCCGTGATGGTATCCTGCATTTGCTTTGGTTTCCTTATGCGTTTCGCACTTCTAATTATCTGCGCCACTACGGCAGCCGCTCAACAAGATTTTGACTTCGTCGTTTACGGGGGCACGGCCGGCGGTGTGGCGACCGCGGTTGCGGCCGCCCGGCACGGTCTGAAGACGGCTCTGCTAGAGCCACGCGACCACATCGGGGGGATGGTGTCCGGTGGGCTTTCGGGCACAGATACCGGCAGGAAAGAAGTGATCGGGGGGATGGCGCTGGAGTTCTACTATCGGGCGGGGCGCAAGTATGGGATGGACCGTCACTTAAACGAACTGTCGTGGATGCCGGAGCCGAAAGTGGCGGAAGCGATCTTTCGGGAAATGTTGAAAGAAGCGGGCGTCGCGTTGTTCGAACGGCATCGACTGAAGGAGCGAAGCGGGGTGGTGAAGTCGGGCAATCGAGTTACTGAGATCCTAACCGAAAACGGAGGGCGTTTCCGCGCGAAGATCTTTGCGGATACGAGTTATGAGGGTGACTTGATGGCTCAGGCGAAGGTCAGCTATACGTATGGCCGCGAGGGAATCAGCGACTATGGCGAGTCTCTGGCCGGCATCCGCGCGGTGACCGAGAGCCACCAGTTCGCGGTGGATGTTGCTGCTCGGGGTAAAGACGGCAAGGTGCTGCCCGAGATTTCGACTGAACCGCGTGGGACGCCGGGCGCGGGCGATAAGCGCATTCAGGCTTACAATTTTCGCGTGATCGCCACCAATGTGGCCGAGAACCGCCTGCCTTGGCCGAGACCGGCTGGTTACGACTCTAAGCGCTACGAATTGCTCGCTAACTATCTGGAGGCCATGACGCCGTTTCTGGGTCGGCCCCTGACGTTCAACGAGGTCAGTCTGCTGCGCATCATTCCCAATGGGAAGGTGGATCTGAATAATCGGAATGGTTTTTCGACGGATTACATCGGGAAGAACTACGGCTATCCGGAAGGCAGCTATGCCGAACGGGAACGGATCTGGAAAGAGCACATCGACTATCAACAGGGCTTCTACTACTTCCTGGCGAATGACTCGCGGGTGCCGAAATCGTTACAGGAAGAGGTTCGCTCTTACGGCTTGGCTAAAGATGAATACGTCGACACCGATCATTGGCCGCACCAGCTTTACATTCGCGAGGCGCGGCGCATGGTTGGGGATTTTGTTTCGACCCAGAAAGATTTGCAGACGGAGCGGACCAAGGCGGACGTGATCGGGATGGGCAGCTATGCGTCGGATTCGCATAATATTCAGCGATTTATCAATGATCGGGGGTTTGTGGAGAACGAAGGTGATGTGGAGGTGCAAGTGCAGCCTTACCAGATTCCGTACCGGATTGTGGTTCCGAAGAGAGCGGAGGCCGTGAATCTGTTAGTGCCGGTTTGTTTTTCGTCGAGCCACATAGCCTACGCGAGCATGCGGATGGAGCCGCAGTATATGATCATTGGCCAGGCGGCGGGGATCGCGGCGGCGCTGGCGGCGAAGGGGAACCTTGCCGTACAGGACGTCAATATCGCAGAGTTGCAATCGCGGCTTCGCGAGGAGGGCGCGGTGTTTGAATACAGCATGGAAGCGTACAATGCCGCTTTCGCCGCAATTCGGAAGCGCTTCGCGGGGCCGGTTCGGACTGGACCGATTCCGTGGGGGCGGCCGGCGAAGAAGAGATAGCGGCGATGAACCATCGCCCTCTGTTTTTTTTCACGGAGCGGAGTTTCCGAGCGGCGAAAGCGGCATTGTACGCGTC
>JANODS010000101.1:0-11411 GCA_031412835.1 Acidobacteriota bacterium
ACCCGGCACAAGCTGGATTTTTGCGATGTTCGGCGACCCGTTCGCGCATGGAGAGCGACTTTGCACCCGGGGTGCGCACAGCCTCTTTGAGTTCCGGCACCGCCGGGGGTGGAGCTGAAGGAGGGGTGCCGAGAATGTTGGCGAGGATCCATTTGCCGCGAATTACGGGGGACGTTCGGGTGGCGTACGAGGTGACGGTAAGGATGCTGGCGTGGCTGAGTAGTCCGCCGCGCGAAGGTTGGCCGCTCAAATCGACGCGGCGGAAGCGGCTGCCGTAGATGTGGGGGATGCCGTAGTGGCGAGCCAGGCGCTCGTTCAAAAATGTATAGGGTGCGTTAAGAAGAGTGGATGCGGGCTGATCTTCGCGCAAAACACTGCCAAAGAACAGTTCTGTTTCCCGCTGCATCGACTGCCGGAGATTCTCGTCAAAATCCGGGAAGAGCCGAGGGTCGGGAGTGATGGCCGCGAGGTTGCGAAGATACAACCATTGGGCGGCGAAGTTGGTGACCAGCGCCTCGGAGCGGGGGTCGGCCAGCATCCGCTTGACTTGCTGTTCGATGACGGCGGGATCGCTCAGTTTGCCGCGCTCGGCGAGATCGAGGAGCGTATCGTCCGGAATGGTGCTCCAAAGGAAGAACGAGAGGCGGGAGGCGAGTTCGGGGCCGGACAGGCGGTAGGGTCCAGAGGTGCCGCTGGCCGGATCCTTCTCGATTCGGAACAGGAACTGGGGATTGACCAGCACGGCGCGCAAGGCCATCTCGATTCCATTCTCGAAGCCGCCCTCGGCTTTTGCTTTTCGGTAGAATTCGAGCGGGGCGACGAGATCGTCGGCGCTAATGGGGCGGCGATAGGCTCGCCGCAAAAGTGTTGCGAGAATTTGTTTCGCGCATGCGTCGGTCTGCTCGCCGCAGACAAAGAGGCGACGACGGCTGGGGGAGTCGCCAGGTCCGACGGCGTCGAACGGGCCAATTACCGTGATCGAATAAAGGGCCGGTTGAACGCGGGGATGGCGATCCATGTTGAAGTGGGCTTGATAGGGCTGTCGACCCGTTTCGAGCAGCGCGGCGGTTTTGCGGGGAAAACTAACGCCGAGTTGATGGGGGCCGGCGGTGATGGGCAGCTTGACGGTGAGATGCTTGTCGACGTTTTGATGATCCTGGCCACGAGGAGTCGGCGTAACGGTGAAGAGGCCAAGACGGGTTCCATCGAGCGTTAATTCGACTCGATGCGGCACGTCGAGCCCTTCGACTCGTTCATCGCGATCGCGGGAGAGGCGAACCTGAATTTCATATTGAGCGCTGACCGGGAAGGTGTGGGTGGCGATTGCTCCGCCACGGGTGCCATGGGGTAAGCCGGGGACATGCTCTTCCTGTGTGAGGTCGGGCGGAATCATGATCAGTTCGCTAGAGGGCTTCCGAACGGGGCTACCGAGAGCGACGCGGCTGATTTTTTGCGCGGCTGAAAGATAGCGTTCGATCAGGATCGGGGATAAGTTTTCGACGGCGATGTTGTCGAAGCCGTGGCTCGTCTCGTCGGCGGGAAGAAGGGTTGTAACGTTGTAATCGACGGAGAGTAGATCGCGAATCGCGTTGTGGTATTCGAGACGGTTCAGGCGGCGGAAGGTGCCGGGTCGGCCGGCCTGGGGGCGGAGCGCGGCCTCGGCATCAAGTGCGGCCGTTAGTTCTCCGACGACCAGCTTGTAGGTTGCGTCGTCGGGTCTCGGCAAGCCCAAGGGAGGCATATGGCGATGGCTCAACTGCCGTACCGCTCTTTCGGAAACGGTCGGGGAGAATGAATTCTGCAGGGAAACGCCGCCAGCCCGCGCCTGTTCGCTATGGCACCCAACGCAATACCGATTGAACATCGCTCGGGTGGCCGGGGGTTGCGCGATCGCCGAAATTATGCAGCCGAACAGAACGCACGCTAACTTCATTACTCTTAGTCTATTCGTTGTCGTAAAGCGGCGCTACGTTCGAACCGTTCGGAACTGGGCAGTTCCGCCACCCAGTCCCATACGCGCTCGGAAAAACGACCGATCGCGGGGAGATCGGCACCCAGCAATAGACGATCCTTTACCAGTAGCTCAGCGGCGGTTTGAACATCACTCCGATACTTTGCTCGCGAGCCATAGCGGGCTTTTATTTGCGCCGACGGATAAGGCAGGAACGAACCCGTTTGGCCGAGCAACTCGCCGGTCGCGCCGATGGCCGCTGAGCGGAGGTTCCAACCGGTGAACACGCCGAGGGGTTCGGCGACCCAAGGCATCCGAAGGCCGCTGGTTTCATTCCCGTCCGCCCCCTGGGTTGGGACCAGCACCACGTAGTCCGGCCCCGGTTTGGGGGGCTGCCGCGTAATCACGGCTTGGGTGAGGTAGGCGGGTCCGAAGTCCAGGTATTGGGTTCGATAGGCGGCGGGTTTCCCTTTCGTCAGAGTCCCTTCGGCCAAGGTCGGATAACGCGACGGAGGGGGCGGGATGCCGTCAACAACCCAAGCGCGAAGGTTTTGCAGAATGGCCCTGAGCGACCATTTGTAGTCGTTCCAGTTGGGTAAGTTTTGGCCCGAGCCGCGTCTTGGGGGGAAGCTAGCGGGGCCGTGTTGGCCCCCCGTGAGCAGATAAAGGCGGGTGGTCGTCGGCAGGGGGAGGTCGTGCTTACCGTCGGGGCTTGTATGCAGAAGCGCGCCCGCCGAACCGTAGTACTCGTAACTTGAGTTCGTATAGACGATTTTGGGGACGACCTTGGCTGCCCGAGCCCGGGACAGGAGGCTGTCTCGCCTCCCCGTGACTGGCTCCGCCGCCTCGGTATCTGAGTATGGAAACTGGTCGGTGGTTGAGAAGCTGGCATTCCGATACGGCCCGGAAGTCCGACTCGGTTGCGTAAACCGTTCAAACGTCGTCCGCCGCCCGCCCGCGACATGCGGCTGCAGTCCGTCGAAAACGGGTTTACCCTGTTCGTCGGCGTTGAACCCTTCATACAGAAGCGCCTTGAGAAACATCGCGGATTGGGAGGTGCCTACACCAAGGGCGAAGCGGACCCGGCCTTCGCGTTTCTGAAAGGAGACGAAGTCGCGGGTGGCGGCCATGCCTAGTCCGGCCACGACGGGCTGTGCGCCGGGATAGATGAACTCATAGGTCTGGCCCGGTTTAGCCAAATGATGAAGTAAAATTGCGTCGCCATCAAGGTGCCACTCCGCGGGCAGCACGGGGTTGCGAACTCCATGGACCGAGTCTCGAACGGTCAGTGACAGCTTGGCCGCCTCGGCGACCGGATAAGCGAGGTGACCCGCGTCGCCCAGCGGGATTCGGTCCGCCGCGGTCGAGAAGGTGAACTCGCCGCGCACCAAACCAGTCACTCCCTTTGCGACGGGCACGTAGGCTCGCAGCAAACCTTCGCGTTGCGGCGCGTCATGTTGCCAGCCGACCCACGCCAGCGTGTACCCTTCCCGCAGCAAGTACCCATCTCCGAAATGTTCCGCTTTGACGGGAAACTGAGAGCCCGTGCCCCGATTGTAGAGCGCTAGCATTCCCATTCCTCCGCGGTTCGGCGGTTCCAGGAGCAGCGTGCTGTTGCCGGACTGAGGGTTCTTCGGGCGGAGGAGCACGATATCGGCCGAAAACTCAACCAGTCCAGCGGCGTTTCGCGGGGCGAAGGAAATGTCGGTGATACTGGAATTCGCGCGCAGCTTGGGATTAACCGCGAAGTAAGCGCGGCCCCGAACTAACTCATAGCCGCCCGTCGAGCCGAAGCCTGCGCCGGCCAACACGTCCTCCTGGCTGGTAATCTCCATTCGGACCAAAGCAGCGGAGGCACTGCCCGCCAATAGGGCCGCGGCTAAAAATAGTTGGCGCATGCGTTGATGCTACCGCATACGTCCGGATTCGCCGCAGTTGCGTACGGTTCGCGAACGGTTCTCCCGCTTCCCCGCCCCGCCGCGATTTGGGATAAACTTTGGACGAACTGGATCCATGTCGCACCCTCCTCAGAACACCGCCACGATCGCGCTGCCCGATGTCAGCCCCGATGAAATTGAAGCGGAGCTGCAATCCGTTTTGCGGAGCAGTTCCTTCGAGCGGTCTGACAAGCTCCAAAGCTTCCTGCGCTTCATCTGCGAACTCACGCTCCGCGGCGAGGGTAGCCGGATCAATGAATACCTGATTGGCTCGGAAGTCTTTCGTCGTGGAGCCGGATATTCGCCGAGTGAGGACTCGGTGGTCCGCCGTCAGGCTCACACGCTGCGCCAAAAGCTGCACGAGTTTTACGCCGGCGAAGGGAGCACCCACTCACTGCGGATCGAACTGCCGGTCGGACGCTATGTGCCCAACTTCCGGCGGATTAAGGAAGATACTGTCGAGGCGGTGGAGGTGGCGGTGCCCGTCCCGCCGCTTACCGTCGTAAAGGACAATTCGCCGTGGCGGATGGTGTGGATGGCGATGGCGGGTGCCTCGCTGCTCGCCGCGGGCTATTTCTGGGGCTCCGCTTCGTTCGCCCCCGCGTCCCCCAGCCTTGCTGTAGAAAGCGCCACGCGGGAAATCTGGGGACCGTGGATGGACCCGGTACGTCCAGCGGTGATCTGCTTCAGCACGCCGATGACAGCCATCATTAAGCATTTCGAACAGCCGCTGCCGCCCGATACCCAGCCGAAGCGTTTTCGCGCGCACCCGGTTGACGAACAACTTTATCGGCAGTCCTTTCAAACCCCCGCGGGAGGGGCGTTCTATTTCACCCCGGCTGTGAACCAGACCAAGGTTGGTGAGGCCGTGGCGGGGGTCCAGTTGTCCGCGCTGCTCACCCGGCTCCACATCCCGGTGAGAACGACCCAGAGCAGGTTCGTCAGTTGGGAGGACCTTCGCACTGACAATATGATTCTGTTGGGCCACGACGAAGACAACAAGTGGCTTGACCCGCTCCTCGACAAGGCCCCGTTTCGGCTGACCCGTAGTATCGGCAAACGGCAGAGGGCAATCATCAACGTGACGCCGCGCCCGGGCGAGGCCGCCGATTATACGATCAACTACGCCGCTGACGAACGGGAAGGCGATCAGGAATTTGCGTTGATCTCGATGCTGCCGGGCATGACTCCGGGTCAGACGCTGCTGCTGGTTAGCGGTCTCAACGCTCAGGCCACGCAAGCCGCTACTGAGTTTTTGGCTGCGGAGCAATCGTTGGCTCAGTTATTGGTGCTGCTACGTCGGCAGGACCCGAAGCATCAAGGATCGTGGCACTTTCAGGCGGTGCTGAAGGCCGAGGTACACGACAAAGTTCCCACCAAGTCGTGGCTGGTGGCTGTTCGAGTTCTTTAATTTCCGGGGCTACAGAACGGTTCGGAACCGTTCCGCCCTTGCCGACGCCGTGGTTGGCGCATAAGATTGGGATCACTTCATTTCTAGGAACACTATGAATTCCATTGTCCGTAATTCGTTGTTCGCCCTGTTTTGCTGCTCGGGCTGGCTAAGCGCCCAAGTGACGACGGCGACTTTTTATGCGACCGTCACTGACTCGACCGGCGCGGTCATCCCCGGTGCGAAAATCACTGTCATCCATGACGGGACCGGAGCGACCAATGAAAAGGTCGCTGATGGCCAGGGTGAAGCCGTCTTCACTTTCCTTCGCATTGGTACCTACACCGTGCGCGCGGAATCAAAGGGATTTAAGAGACAGGAGTCCGCTGGGCTCGAACTGACGGCCGGACAGCAGGTGCGGAATACGATCTCCCTTGAGATTGGTGCCGCCACGGAGACTGTCCGCGTCGATGCCAGTGTTCCGCTGATCAACACGGTGTCTTCCGAACAGATCAATTCTTTTGAGGCGATCAAAGTGCGGGAACTCCCGCTTGCGCGTCGCAATTTTGCGAATCTCCTGAGCCTGGGCACCGGCGTCGTCTCCACTGGCGACAGTGTCCGAATGAACGGTGTGGGCAAGAACGGCGTGGCGTTTTCGGTGGACGGTACCGACGCTGGCGGCAACCCTGAAGGGCGCGCTTCTTCTGGATTCGGTCGGCCGAACCTGATCGATATCATGAGCATCGAGGCGATCCAGGAGGTGGACACCGTCAAGGGCGTTCCCTCCGCGGAGTACGGGAATATTGTCGGCGGACAGGTGAACCTGATCAGCCGTTCCGGAACTAATCAATGGCATGGCAGCTTGTTCGAGAACTTTCAGGCCGAAGAGCTGAACGCCCGCAACCAGCGGTTGAACAACAAGCCCGGCTCTACTTTCAACCAGTTCGGCGGCTCGGTGGGCGGTGCGATCCTAAAGAATAAACTATTCGTCTTCGGCGTGTATGAAGGCTATCGCGACCGAGCGTTTTCGGTGGTGCAGGACAACGTTCCGACGCCCCGCCTCCGCAACGACATGTTGGCCGGGGTGCCTTCTTATAAGCTGCTTTTGGATTTCATTCCGTTGCCTACTGAACCGTTCGCCGCGACGGCGGATGTGGGCCTGTATCGGGCGGCTGCGAGTTCGGTGCGGGACGACAATCATGCCGATGTCCGGACCGACTGGCGGGTGGGCCAGATGAGCAACTTCGCGTTTTCGTATAGCCGAGGCCGACCCACCCAACTTGTTCCCCGCAGCTATATCAACGGTTCCAACGACCGATCTTTCCTTGTCTGGAACGAGCGCGGCACGGTAGCCTACACGACCGGTGGCGCAAGTTGGACGTCTGAAAGCCGTTTCGGCTATAACCTCGCCGACACCGGTCGATATGATCGCTTCTTTTTTGAGCAGAAAGAACCAGGCGGCAGGGCCGAAGTTCTTCCGTTTGGCCGCCGGGTTGCCCGCATCGCGACCAATCTGGGGTGGAATTCGCCCGATCACGAGTACTACATGCTGGAAGGACGAACGATCAATTTCGATCAAAAGATTGCTCTGCAGCGCGGCAAGCACTCGATCAAGTTCGGCATGAGCTATCGGAGTGATTGTTGCCAGAAGACCAACCCGGAAGCGCCCGTGATTCAGTATACGAGTCGAGCCGATCTGATCGCTAATATTCCTACTGAAGTCGCACCTGTTTTTGGTAACGGAGAGTTTCGTGGAACCCAAAAGAGCTTCGGCTTCTTTGCTCAGGACGACTGGCGCATTCGCCCGAACTTAACGCTGAATATTGGACTCCGCTACGATTCGTTTGGCAACTTCGTACCGAAAGCCAAGGAGTCGGCTAAGGAATCCGGACTCTATAATCCTGATGGACTGCTTGACCAAGTCACCTTTGCCGTGGGCAAGGTGCGGGATCGCAACAACCCGGTGGAGGCGGACCGGTGGGTAAATATGGGACCACGGATCGGCTTCAGCTACGATCCGCAAAGCAACGGCAAGACCGCGATTCGCGGCGGTTTTGGAATTCTCTTTAGTAGTCAGGTTACGGGTGCTTTGCAGGCCGCCGTGCAGCCAGGTCCAAATACCCCGTTCCGAATCCGCTTTAGCCGCGCCGACTCCGCACGCCTCGGCCTAAAGTGGGGTTCCTACACCGACGATATCGCCCAAGCGCTGGATCGGGACTCCGCCGCTCGCGGCTTGACGAACATCTTTTCGATCTACAATCCACAACTGCAAAACCCCTACAGCATGCATTTTCACTTTGGGGTGCAGAGAGCGATTACCAATACACTGGCCCTGGAAACCGCGTTCGTGGGCACGCGTGGGATCAAGTTCCTAATGCATCGCTGGGCCAATGAAATTGATCGCTTCACCGGTCTGCGGCCGAATCCGCTTTTGAACGTCAACTACTATGTCGACAACACCCAGCAATCCATCTACACTTCGTGGCAAACCTCGCTTCGAAAGCGGTTCTCTCATGGACTGACTGGAAGCGCGAATTACACTTGGGCCAAGGGGCTGTCCACCGCGGGCGGAGACATCGGCGCTTACTACCAAGGCGATGGGGATGCCCGCACGCAGAACTTTCTCTACCCGCGGGCCGACCGCGGACCGAATACGGGCGACATCAAAAGCTACTTCAACTCCGAGTGGGTGTACGAAGTGCCAGCGCTTTACAAGCAAGGACGACTCGCGAAGTCCATCTTTGGCGGCTGGCAGTTGTCGGGGATTTTCCAAGCCCGAACCGGGGAGCCCGTTTCGCTGTCTCAAACTGGTGCGCGGCAGATTAACCGTCCGGACTATATCGGCGGGCAAGTGTACTTTGACAACTACCGCGAGACCTTGCAGTACTTAAATCGATCGGCGTTCGCGCTGCTACCGCTCAATGCGGTTTCGCGCGCACCGGAACGAGGGGGAAACGTGGGAAACGGGGCGATCCGGACACCGGGGTCTGTCAACCTCGATTTCTCCATCGGCAAGACTGTGCCCATTACAGAAAAAGCGAAAATCCAGATTCGGGCCGATATGTTCAATTCCTTGAACCATACGAATTTGACCGGTCTGCGAACAAGCCTCAACGACGCCTTCTTCGGCCAATTGTTGGGCACCGCGGGTGCCCGCGTCATCCAACTAAATACTCGTTTCAGTTGGTAGCGACGGTGTGATTCTCCCTGTACAATAGCAGCGATGAATCGCAGACAGGTATTGGGATTACTGAGTTCGGTCGCGCTGGGGCAAGCTCCGGCGCAACCGAACATTCTTTTCGTGCTTTCGGATGACCACACCGAACGCGACCTAGGCGTTTCGGGGAATAAGACCGTAAAAACGCCGAACCTGGACCGCTTTGCTGGCCAAGGGATACGGTTCACGAGGATGTTCACGGCGGCGCCGCAGTGTGTGCCTTCGCGGACGGCCTATTTGACGGGGCGGTCGCCGGTGGCGGCTCGAATGGGCCGGTTCAGTTCACCGCTGCCGCGAGATGTGAAGATTTATCCCGAGTATCTGCGGGCGGCGGGCTACTACACAGGCGTCTGCCGGCGGAATTTCCATCTCGATGGAGCGCCGGGGCAACCGGGGACGGAGACGAACGCGATCTACGAGGCGAATCATCTGCGGACGATGGCGGACCGGATGGACTTCGTGGACCGAACGGGGGCGCGCGCGAAGACGCCGGAAATCCTAGATCAGTTCTTTGCCAAGGTGCCGACGGGCAAACCGTTCTTTCTATGGGTGAATTTCAGCGACCCGCACCACCCTTGGGAGAAGCTCGGAACCCATGATCCGAAAGAGGTGTTCGTGCCGGGACATATGCCGGACCTACCTGGGGTAAGGGACGATATCTCGCGGCATTACGATGAAATCTCGCGGATGGACGAGGAGTTTCAATGGGTGCTCGATGCGCTCGCCAAGCGAGGCTTGGATAAAAACACGCTGGTGATCTTCGCGGGGGATAACGGCCAGGCGTTGCCGCATGGAAAAGGGTCGTTATACGACTCCGGGTTGAACGTGCCGCTTCTGATGCGGTGGCCGGGGCAGGTTACTCCGGGGCGAGTTTCGAAGGAGTTGGTTTCCGGCGAAGATATCGGGCCGACGGTGCTGGAGGCGGTGGGGCTGCCGGTGCCGAAGGATATGTCGGGCAAGAGCATTTTGGGCCATCTGCGCGGGGCGGCGACGGGTCCGAGGCAGTATATCTTTGGAGCGCGGTTGCACCATGGGAACGCCCCGTTTACTGAGACGACGAAGGCCGCGACGTTTGATTTATCGCGGTGCGTTCGGTCGAAACAGTACAAGTTGATTTATAACTGCACGCCGCAGATGGAGTACGTGCCAGTGGATTCGGCTGGAGGGCCGGGCTGGACGCAGATTACCGCGGCCCACAAGGCGGGAAAGCTGAAGCCGGAGCATGACCTCGCCTATTTTGGCAAGCGGCGGGTGATCGAGCTGTATGATCTGGACGCCGATCCGTGGGAGCTGACTAACTTGGCGGGCAAGCCGGAGTTAGCGAAAGTAGAGCGGGAGCTGAAAGTGGCGTTGACCGAGAAGATGATACTCGACTACGACTTTTTGCCCCCGCCGATCACCGACTAGTTACTGGTACCGCTGCCAGGCGAGGAAGGCGCAGATGGTTTTTCCGTCAATGATTTTGCCGGATTGGATCATGGCGTCGACCTCGGCCGCGGTAAACCATTTCGACTCGATGCGCTCGTCGTCCATGAACTGGGTAGGCCCGGCTTTCAATTCCGTGGCGACGAAGATGTTCATTTTTTCGGCGAGGAAACCGGGGCTCATGTAGAGACTGAAGAGCTTCTGCCACTTTTTAGCAGTGTAGCCGGTCTCTTCGCGGAGTTCGCGTTTGGCGGCTTGGAGGGGCGTTTCGCCTTCGTCCATGCGGCCAGCGGGGATCTCCCACAGATAGGCCGAGGCTGGAAGCCGGTACTGCTTGGCAAGGAGAATGCGGCCTTGGTCATCGACGGGCATGACGACGGCGCTGCCGATGTGCTGGATGATGGCACGCTTGATTTCGAAGCCTTCGGGGTCGATGGCGGTATCTTCGGTGACCCAAAAGATGGGGGTGCGGAGCAGCTCTTTGCTGCTGATGATTTTCATTTTTCCCATGTTTGTATGAACTCTTTATAGGGTAAGGTATTCAGCACATCGCTTTTTGTGAGCCAGCCGCGACGGGCCATCTTGACGCCGTACTTCATGTTTTCGAGGTGCTTGGGATGGTGGGCGTCCGTGGAAATGGTGAAGCGAACGCCCTTCGATTTGGCGATGCGGATGAGCGTCGCGTGGAGGTCGAGACGTTCGGGGCTGGCGTTGATTTCCATGGCGACGCCGCGTTTGGCGGCTGCCGCGGCGATGGTCTCAAAGTCGTAGAAGAACGCTTCGCGGTGGAGCAGGACGCGGCCGGTGGGGTGGCCAATCGTCTTGACGTAGGGGTTTTCGAGGCAGCGGAGGTAGCGTTCGGTCATCTCCTCGCGGGAGAGGTTCATGTAGCTGTGGACGCTGGCGACGACGAAATCGAGAGAGGCCAGAGCTTCGTCGTCGAGGTCCATGCGGCCGTCGCGGAGGATGTCGCATTCGATGCCGCTGAGGACGCGGATGCCGAGGGCTTCGTGGTCGAGGGCGCGGACACGGGCAGCGAAATCGAGGACCCTTTTTTCGTCGAGACCGTTGGCCATGGCGAGGGCTTTGGAATGGTCCGTGATGGCGATGTACTCGCGACCAAGGGCGCGGGCGGAGGCGGCCATCTCTTCGAGCGTCGCGCGGCCGTCGCTTTCGCGGGTGTGCATGTGAATGTCGCCACGGATGTCGGAAAGTTCAAGCAAGGTGGGGACGGGGCTGTCGAACTCGCCTTGGTTTTCGCGCATTTCGGGCGGAATGAAGGGCAGGCCGAGGGCGGCATAGATTTCGGCCTCGGTCACCCCAGCAACGCGGGATTCGTCATCGAGGCGGAAGAGGCCGTATTCGTTGAGCGAATAGCCGAGTTTGAGAGCGCGTTGGCGGAGGGCGACGTTGTGTTCCTTCGAGCCGGTGAAGTACTGCATGGCGGCGCCGAAGCTTTCGGCGGGAAGGGCGCGGACATCGACCTGCAGG
>JANODS010000102.1:0-4403 GCA_031412835.1 Acidobacteriota bacterium
TTATCGTTGGGGAGCGCTCGTGACGCCGGCGGGTTGGCCGGAGGGAGTGACCGCGGCGACGAGCGCGGACCTGGACGGCGATGGGCGGATGGATCTGCTCTTGACGACGACGACCGGCTTCGTGCGGGCGTTGAATCGATCCGTCACCAAGGCGAACTGGATGCGGATTCAGTTGACCGGGGTGAAAAATTTGAAGCTGGCTCCAGGGTCCGAGGTGGAGGTGAAGGCCGGCGGGCTGTATCAAAAACGGCTCTACGACGGGCGGCCTATCACGTTTAATTTGCGGCAGTACAAAGAGGCCGATACGGTTCGGATCACGTGGGCGAATGGATTGATTCAGAACGAGACGAGGGTGGCGGCGAATAAGGCGCACGAGTTCAAAGAGGCGCAGCGGCTGTCCGGTTCGTGCCCGATGATTTGGACTTGGAACGGGAAGGAGTTCGAATACATTACGGACGTGCTGGGCGTGGCGCCGCTCGGCGCGGCGGCGGGAGACGGGACGTATTTCCCGGTGGACCATGACGAGTATGTGCAAATTCCGGGGTCGGCGCTGGCGGCGCGGGACGGGGCTTACGAAGTTCGGCTGACCGAGGAGCTGAGTGAGGTGGCGTATCTCGATGAGATCAAGTTGATCGCGGTGGACCATCGGGTGGGGAGCGAGCTTTATACGAACGATAAGTTTAAGGCACCGCCGTTTCCGGAGTTTCGCTTGTTCGGGGTGACGAAGGCGGTGCGGCCGGTACGGGCGAGGGATCATCGGGGTGCGGACGTTTTGGGGAAGTTGATGGCGCGGGATGGGACTTATGCGGACGGCTTTCGGCGGGGAATGGACGGGATCGCGGAACGGTCGCATGTCGAGCTTGATTTCGGGAAGGTGGCGGCGGATGGGAGGGCGATTTTGGTGATGAGCGGGTGGGTGGACTGGGCCGATGGGAGCACGTTTTTGCAGGCGGCCCAGGCGTCGCCCCAGGGGCTTGTGATGCCGTATTTGCAAGTGAAGAACCAACAGGGCGAGTGGCAAACGGTGATCGAAGATATGGGCATGCCAGCCGGGAAGCCGAAGACGATTGTGGTGGACCTGAGCGGGAAGTGGCTGAGCGCGAGCCGCGAGGTACGGGTGGTTTCGAGCTTGTGCTTGTATTGGGACGAGATTTTCTTGAGCGAGCAGACGACGGCACCGGAAGTTCGGCAGCAGGAGTTGACGGGGATTGCGGAGCTGCGGTTTCGGGGGTTTTCGCCGGTGACGGTGCATCCGCAGCGGCGGCAGCCGGAGCGGTTTGCCTATGAGCCCGTGCGCGCGACTTCGATGTGGAACCCGACGCCGGGGCTGTATACGCGGTATGGCGCGGTGGGCGAACTGACGCGGGCGGCGGATGACCGGATGGTGGTGATGGGCTCCGGCGATGAGATTCGGCTGCGATTTCCGGCGTTGCCGCCGCCGGCAGCGGGTTGGCGGCGGGACTTTTTGCTGAAGGTGCAAGGCTGGGCGAAGGACCGGGATGCGAATACGTTGCATTCGCAGACGGTGGAGCCGTTGCCGTTTCGGAGTATGAAAGAATATGGAGAAACGGGGCCAGTGGGCGACTGGAAAAAGGAGTTCAACACTCGCCCGGCGCTGCGGTTGATTCGTCCGTTAGATACTTCTCGATGAAAAAACTGAGCGCGATCCTATTCGTTGTGCTGCTGGCGAATACGGCCTATATAGCCGCTTTTGCTTCGCCAACGATCTTCTACATGGCCAATGTGCTGTTGCACTTGGTGCTGGGCGGCGCGGTGTTTTTCATCGCGTTGCGGTATTTGCCGCGGCCGTTGCAGGTGCTGGCGGCGGTCGTTTTTGCAAGCGGGGCTTGGCTCGTGTGGGCCGGAGCGGTGACGGAGAACCAGAAGATTTTGTGGGCGCATATGGCCGTGGGGACGGTGGCGGCGATGTGGGGGCTCTACGTTTATCGGCGGTCGCTGGCGTCGTGGGCGCTGGCTCCGGCGGTGGCTTTGCTCGTGGCTCCGTTCGTGCCGGATGCGCCCGACCGGATACGAAATCCGAAGGTGGTTCCCGCATCAATGCAGGCCGAGGGTGGCGGGCCAAAGAGCCCGTTTTGGCCGAGTTCGGCGAAGACCAACGTCGGCGGGACGATTCCGTCGGATTTCTTCATGGATTCGAAGTTATGCGGGGAGTGCCACCAGGACGCTTACAAACAGTGGGATAGTTCGGTGCATCATTTTGCGAGTTTCAACAACCAGTACTATCGGAAGTCGATCGAGCAGATGCAGGAGTTGAGCGGGACGCAGGGGAGCAAGTGGTGCGCCGGGTGCCACGACCATGCCGTGTTTTTCAATGGCCGGTTCGATAAGCCAATCAAGGACCAGATCGATACGCCGGAGGCGCAGAACGGCTTGGGCTGTGTCTCGTGCCATTCAATTACCAAGGTGGAAGGTTCGATGGGCAATGGCGGCTTTACGATTGAGTATCCGCCGCTGCATGATTTGGCTTCGAGCAAGAATCGGTACATCCGGGCGTTCGACAATTTCCTAACGTATCTCGATCCCGAGCCCCATCGCCGGACATTTATGAAGCCGTTCATGAAGCAGGATTCGGCGGAGTATTGCTCGTCGTGCCACAAGGTGCATTTGGATGTTCCGGTGAATAACTATCGCTGGATTCGGGGCTTCAACGACTACGACAACTGGCAGGCTTCGGGGGTTTCGGGGCAGGGCGCGCGGAGCTTCTACTATCCTCCGAAGACGTCGACTTGTACGGAATGCCACATGCCACTCGTCGATTCGAAGGACCCGGGTAATCGGGATGGCAAAATTCACAACCACCGTTTCCCGGGGGCGAACATGGCCGTGGCGCATGTGAACAAGGACCAGGAGCAGCTCGCGATTACGGAGAAGTTTTTGAAGTCCGGGTTCATCAGCGTCGACATCTTCGCGGCGTCGCCGATCAAGGCTGATGCGACGATGCAGATGCAGCGAAAGACCGGTGACGCTCCGGCGCTGAACTCGCTCAATGTGGTGGGCGAGGAAGCCGAAGGCGGCGGGGCGGTGATGCTGCGGGAAGTGGGCGAGTTGGCGGCGCCGCTTGACCAGGCGGGGGTGAGTTTTATGCCGGGGCAGACGGTGCGGTTGGACGTCGTCGTGCGGACGCGGAAGATCGGACATTTCTTCCCAGGCGGAACGCTCGACTCCTTCGATATTTGGATCGATCTGCAGGGCAAGGACGCGGCAGGGAACGTGATCTTTTGGTCGGGGGCGCTGGAGGAAGACGGGTCGGTAGAGCCCGGGGCGCATTTTTATCGGGCGCTTCTGCTCGACGGGGAAGGGAACCCGATCAACAAGCGCAACGCGTGGCAGGCCAGGAGCGCGTTCTATGTGCGCGCGATTCCGCCTGGGGCGGCGGATACGGTGCACTACAGGGTAAAGTTGCCGACCACCGTCAAAGGGCCGGTGACCTTCACGGCGAAGCTGAATTATCGTAAGTTTTCGCAATATTACAACAAATATTCGTTTGCGGGGCAGGCCGGGGCGGGGGAGGCGAGCGTCCATCACGACAGTCGCGAGTATAGCTTCGATAAAACAAATATCCCCAAGAATGTTTCGGGCGAGATTAAGGGCGAGATTCCCGTGTTGCCGATCGTTACGCTAGCCACGTCGCGGGCGGTGTTGAACGTGGGTTCGACGCCGACGCAGTGGAAGCCGGTGGCGGACAAGGCGTCTCGAGAGCGGTGGAACGACTGGGGGATTGGACTGCTGTTGCAGGGCGATTTGAAGGGTGCCGAGTATGCCTTCAAGAAAGTGACGGAGGCCGAGTCGGGCTACGCCGATGGCTGGTTGAATGTCGCGCGGGCGCTGATTCAGGAAGGCGAGACGGAGGGAGCGAAACCTTACTTGGCGAAGGCGATGTCGATTGACCCTTCGCTAGCTCGGATCCACTTCTTTAAGGCGTTGGTGCAAAAATCTGACGGCGATTACGATGGCGCTTTGGCGAGCTTGGCGACGGTCGTCGCGAAGTATCCGCGCGACCGGGTGGCGCAGAATCAGATTGGCCGGTTGTTGTTTCTGCAGCGACGCTACAAGGAAGCCGTCGTCGCGTTGCAGAACGTGCTGGCGATTGACCCGGAGGACGTCCAGGCCCACTATACGCTGATGCTGGCCTATCGTGGGATGGGCGATGCTGGCAATGCCGAACGCGAAGAGACACTTTTCCGGCGGTTCAAGGCGGACGAATCCGCGCAGGCAATTACGCAAAAACATCGGCAACGAAGCGCTGAAGATAACAACGAGCGCCAGATGATCCACGAACACGAATCAATTTCTTTACCCCATGCTCCATCGTCTTCTCCCCGTAATTTGCATCGTCATGATGCTGAACGCGCAGTCAACTCCAGTCCAGTTTCAGGACGTGA
>JANODS010000103.1:0-4762 GCA_031412835.1 Acidobacteriota bacterium
GACGAGCGTACGCTTTTCCAACCCAAAGACAGCGGGTATCTGCTGCCTGGCTCGTGGTCTCCCGACCGGAAGTGGATTGCGACTCGGGTATGCTCCAGCAATCGCGAACATAAAATTGTTCTCGTTTCCACCGACGGCGCACCCGCCCGGACACTCCTCACGCTGCAAAACGTGACCGCTCCCAATGGGGCGGCGACCATCAGCTTTTCGCCCGATGGGAAATGGCTATCCTTCCACTTTAGAGAATCGGAAACCATTCGTTTGTACGTCCTCCCATCCGACGGCTCGGCTCGTGCGGCTACCCTTATCGCTTCCGACCCAACCTTAATGACCATGGGCTGGACTCTCGACGGAAAAGGGCTTCTGTTCACCAAGCAATTCGCTGGTCAGCCCAGCCTGCACCTCCAACCGGTTACGGATGGAAAGCCCGTAGGCAATTCCCGCGCCGTCTCGACACCATCTCCCCTTGGCGACTATCTCCTCGGTATGACGCCGCAAGGCGCATTGCTCCACGGGTATTTCAAGCAATCGACGGTCGGCGTGACAATGGCGCTGGACTCCGACGGCACCCTGGGCGCAATCCGCGGCACCATGCCCGTCACGACCTTCGGCCCCGCCCTCATCGCGGGCGGGATCCGCTACTCCCCCGATGGGAAGCGCCTGCTCTACACTACGACCTCCAACCGACTGGTCATCCGCTCACTCTCCGATGGTTCCGAAATCACCGTGACGCCGCAACTAGAGGGTCGCGCACAGGTGGAATGGGCCGCCGATAGCAAATCAGTGCTCGTTTTCGGCGCCGCCAAAGCCGGAAACATCGGCGTCATTCGGGTCGACTTACCAAGCGGTGCCGCAACCTTCTTGTCCCCTTTGACGGGATCACAGGCATTCGTTGTCGCTCCCGACGGCGAAACCATTTATTACCTCAGGAGGAGCGGTTCCAATCCTGTTCTAGCCCGAAATCTGAAGACAGGCTCCGAGCGGACCGTGCTCTCCGACACCAGAAGTACCTTCGACTTGAAACTCTCGCGGGACGGAAAAAGTCTCGCCCTTGTCGCGGACGAGACCCTTCGGATTCTCGATGTTGAATCGGGTCGGGTACGGGCCCTTTATCCATCTCCCGACCCGTCACCCTCAACCGGCGTTCGGTTCGGAGGCGGTGACTGGAGCCCGGATGGCCAGCGCTTTTTCGCCTTCGTCGCCTTGGACAACTTCAGTCGCACGGAGATGTGGACGTTCCCGGTGAATGGCGGCCAGCCAACCCAGCAGAGAATGGCGGAAAGATATCGCGGCGTCAGGGTCAGCCCCGACGGCACGGAGTTGGCGGCCATCCGATTCGAGTTCACGCAGCAAGTCTTAGCCCTGGAGAACTTCCTGCCGCCCCCGAAGTAGAGCCACGGTTCCGAATGCGAAATGATCAACCTGCGGAATGGCACTGTGACGTAGCGAGCGGGCCACGCCGTTTCGCATCGGCTCGCCTGAAATCGAACGGGAGCGCGCGACATTGAAGTGGAGCCGCAACCCATAACTGACCCGAGTCTGGGCCGAGACCGACAACTGAGCCGCGAGCGTGAGCGGCTATTCCATTGGAACTTACTCGTTGGTTTAGTCGCTTCTAATCAACGACTGCCATTCTGAATACTCCCTTTCCCCCTAACCTCAAATCAAAGCTAATTCGAGTCTCTGCGAACGCTCTGCCCTCACCCGGTAGGGCGTTCGCCGTTTTACCCCAGCTTTCTAAGGAGAATACGATGGAAGCACCGGTCAAAAAACCGACGCCGCCAAAGCTAGCTCCCGCCGCAACTGCCTCAAACTCCGTCGACACGCCCAATTCATCGACTATTCGTCTCCTATAAATCCCGTTCTCCTCCCCGGCGAATCCATGGTCGACTACTCCCGCGTCCTCGACGCTGTCATCGCCAAACCCGCCCCCGGCGGCCACGCCCAAACAGAGGTCAGTTGCTGCCTCGCCGCCAGCCAATGGGAATGCCAACGCTTCCGCTGTATTCGAATGTACCTCCTCGAAGACAAGTTCCAAACCGTTGCCGTCAAAATTCAGCAGGAACTCCTCCCGTCCCGCGCTGAGGCGGTCGCCCTGGCCCTCGCCGGTCTCCGCAAAGACATCGCCGCCTCCGAGCGCTCCATCGCGGCCTGTTGCAGCGAGCTCAAACAGCTCCGCAGCCTCGATCCGTTTGACCGTCCCCCCGCCAATTTCAACCCGGCTACCGACATCGCCCAGCAGGTTTACACCTCCAATCCGGAGCCAGAAGTCCAAAGCCAACCGTATTCAACTCAAACCGGTTCGAATCCATCCGATGCCAAGAGTTCGAACCACCACGACCTGAAATGAAAAGCATTGGACTGCCTTGGTACTCGCGTGGTACGCTTTGGTTGGTGCTGGACGCGCTTCCCAAACCCGCCCTCGACGCGAACTCGACCGAACCGCTCTATCGGCAACTGGCCGCTTGGCTCCGCGCCGGCATCGACTCGGGTCGGCTCAAATCCGGCGAGCGCCTCCCCGCCACCCGAGAACTGGCCCAATACCTTGGCCTCAACCGCGCCACCGTCTCCGCCGCGTACGCTCTCCTCGACGAAGGTCACCTCCTTTCCGGCCACGTCGGCAAGGGTAGCTTCGTCCGCTCGGCGCTTCCCGAGCCAATCCAGGCCAATCCCGGGCCATTCCCGACCGCCGCCATCAGCTTCACTACCTCCCGACCGTCCGCCGCCCTCTTCCCCGTCGACGCCTTCCGCCAGTCGTGCCTCGAAGTCCTAGATTCCCCCCAAGTCTCCCAGATTCTACAACTTGGCTCCCCCCAAGGTTATACCCCCCTCCGCCAATACCTCCTCGAACAAGCCCGCGCCTCCGGCATGGCCGACCCCGGCGACGATGTCCTGATCACCTCGGGCTGCCAGCAAGCCCTCGACCTCCTCCAGCGCATGATCGCCGCCGACCGCCCCTCCGCCGTCGCTATCGAAGACCCCGTCTACGCCGGCATCCGCAATGCGTTTACCCAAAGCGGCCTCACAACGATTCCTGTGCCGGTTTCGATAGACGGACTCGACCTTGCCGCGCTCCAGCGCACCCTGGCCCATCAGAGGCCCGGCATGCTGGTTCTCACGCCGTCATTTCAGAATCCAACGGGCAATACAATTCCCCTCGCCGACCGCCGTCGCCTCGTCGAACTCGCCCACGACGCCTCCTGCGTCATCGTCGAAAACGATATCTACTCTGACCTCCGCTACACTGGCACCCCCCTGCCCGCCCTGAAACAACTCGACCCCCACGGCAACGTACTCGTCCTCAAAAGCTTCTCGAAAGCCGCCTTCCCCGGCCTCCGCGTCGGCTGGATCATCGGCCCCCGTTCCACCATCGCCCGCCTCATCGAAATCCGCCAGTGGTGTGACCTCCACACCGACCAACTCTCCCAAGCTGTCCTCCTGCGCTTCGCCGAGTCCGGCCGTCTTCACGCCCACCGCCAACAGATCTGCGCTTCCGGGGCCGCCCGCCTCGAAGCCGTTCTCAACGCCTGCCGCGCCCATCTGCCGCCGGGCTCCCGCTTCACCCGCCCCGAAGGCGGCATGAACCTCTGGGTTGAACTGCCGCCAGGCCGCAACGCCGCTGCTCTGCTCGACGAGGCTTGCCGCCGCGGCGTCAGCTACCTGCCCGGCTCCGTCTTCGCCGTCAGCACCCCGGCCCCCCATTCGCTCCGGCTCAGCTTTGCCGGCCTCGAACCCCGCGAGATTGAAGAAGGCCTCCGCATTCTCGGACGCGTCTGTGCCGAACCCCGAATTCCCGTTTACGAGCCCGAAACGGCCCTAGTTTAATCTAACCTAAGGAGTTACTCCCATGATCCTGAACGAAGAATACCGCCTCAAAGTAGGCCTGGCCGAAATGCTCAAAGGCGGCGTCATCATGGACGTCGTCACCCCCGAACAAGCCGTCATCGCCGAACGCGCCGGCGCTTGCGCCGTCATGGCCCTCGAACGCGTCCCCTCCGATATCCGCCGCGACGGCGGCGTCGCCCGCATGTCCCACATCAGCCTCATCCGCGGCATCATGGGCGCGGTCTCCATCCCGGTCATGGCCAAAGCCCGCATCGGCCACTTCACCGAGGCCCGCGTGCTGGAAGCCCTCTCCGTCGACTACATCGACGAATCCGAAGTCCTCACCCCGGCCGACGAAGAGCACCACATCGACAAGCGCGGCTTCAAAGTCCCCTTCGTCTGCGGAGCCCGCAACCTCGGCGAAGCCCTCCGCCGCATCGGCGAAGGCGCCGCCATGATCCGCACCAAAGGCGAAGCCGGCTCCGGCAACATCGTCGAAGCCGTCCGCCACATGCGCACGATCGTCAGGGAAATACGCCAGCTCACCGTCCTCGGTCACGAAGAACTGATGGCCGAAGCCAAGCGCCACCAAGCCCCCTTCGAGCTCATCGAATGGGTCGCCAAAAATGGCAAGCTCCCGGTGCCCAACTTCTCCGCCGGCGGCATCGCCACCCCCGCTGACGCCGCCCTCGTCATGCACCTCGGCGCTGAAGCCGTCTTCGTCGGTTCCGGCATCTTCAAGTCCGAGAATCCGGAGCAGTTTGCCAAGGCCATCGTCAAGGCCACGACCTACTACAAAGACGCGTACAAGGTCATGGAAGCTTGTGAAGAGATCGGCGAATCGAAGGCCATGGTTGGCCTCGAAATCTCGAAGATCGCCGAAGGCGAGCTGATGCAGACCCGTGGCTGGTAGGGTCGTCGGAGTCCTCGCCCTGCA
>JANODS010000104.1:0-15179 GCA_031412835.1 Acidobacteriota bacterium
GACCCAGCAGTGCAGTTTGCCACAGGTGGTCGAGTGGTTGAGTTCACGATCGCAGCCAACGCGAGACAAGCAGTGTTTGTGAACGCTTTAACGACGGTTCGCTTGCAGACTGGATCCGTTTCGGGGCTATTGATCTTAACGCCGAGCTTCCGTACACGTACTGGGAGTTCGGACATCACGCCTGACAATCCGCTGACACATCGAATTAATGTTCCTCCGCTGGTACCGCGACTTTTGTCGGCACGTATCAGCAGTAGGACGGCAAATGGTGTCGTGCTTGCTGTGACAGGGTATGCCACTACGCGCAGTCTTTCCCAGGTTAATATCGAGTTGACGCCCGTAGCTGGAATCGCTCTGCAGGAGCGTCTAATTTCAATCAACATTGAGGCGGAAATGGATCAATGGTTCCGGTCGCAGACATCAGTTGCCTTTGGTGGTCAGTTCACGATTCAAATTCCACTCAATATCCGGGGGCAGGATACAGGGACAACACTTCCCGTGGATGGTCTTGAGGCTGTCGTTGTTACCGTGCGAAATTCGCAAGGATTATCGAACTCGCAGCGGGTGGTTGTTCGACAGTAGTTAGAGCCCGTCCTCGGGCGACTACCAACGTTCCGCCGCGATTACATCCCAAGAGGCCGCACTCTGGATCGGCGACGCGACCGGCGTCACCGAATGGCCCTCCGGCCGTCACTGGGCCACCGGCCACCCGGTCATCGCCATCCTTCCCGGCGGCATCGCCGTGGGCCCCAACCTCCTCACCCGTTGGCGAATTCAGCCCTTGCGCAAATAGGCATCGTCGCCCCGGACCCAATCCGCCCGAACGGGCGCAAACAGGTCGAAGACCCACGAGTTTTCGAGTGCGATTACCCGATGGACCACGTTTGAAGGAATCTGCAAAGCCTCCCCGGCTTTGATCGTAATGTCTTCATCGGCCGTGATGAACCGCAGTCGGCCCTCCATCAGAATCGTCACCTGTTCGTTCTCGTGGTGATGATCGGGCACCATCGCGCCTTGCTCCATTTCGAGCCGCGCGATCGTAATCCGGTCCGTATGAATCGCTCGCCGCGCCAGTGCCGAACTGAGTTGTTCAAGAGGGATGGTATTCCAACGATGGAGCTTCATGGGGTTGATCGTGTATTCTAACAGGAGTTGTAAATAGGCCGTTTGGAAGGGTTTCAATGAAAGGTGTTGTATTGGCGGGCGGCACGGGAAGCCGGCTGTTTCCGCTCACAAAGATCACGAATAAGCATCTGCTGCCGATCTACGACAAGCCGATGATCTACTACCCCATCCAGACTCTGGTGGACGCTGGCATTCGAGACATCCTGATCGTCACCGGCGGTCGCAACGCCGGCGATTTCCTTCGCCTCCTGGCGAATGGCAAGGAGTTCGGGCTCACCCACCTCGACTTCACTTATCAGGAAGGCGAGGGCGGCATCGCCGAAGCGCTTTCCCTCGCGGAACACTTCGCCGACGGCGAACGAATCTGCGTCATCCTCGGCGACAACATCATCGAAGGCTCCATCCGCGATGCCGTCCAGGAGTTCATGAAACAGCCCGGCGGAGCCAAGATTCTACTCAAAGAGGTCGAAGATGCCGAACGCTTCGGCGTGGCCGAAATCGTAGACGACAAGATTGTCGGCATCGAAGAAAAGCCCCAAGCGCCAAAGTCGAACCTGGCCGTCACTGGCTTTTACCTCTACGACGAACACGTTTTTGAAAAGGTGACGGGCCTCGAACGCTCTGCCCGCGGCGAGTTGGAAATCACCGACGTGAACAACTCCTACATCGCCGATGGCGCGATGACATTCTCTTACCTCGATGGCTGGTGGACTGACGCCGGCACCTTCGAAAGCCTGCTCCGCGCCAACAACCTCGTCGCCGAAACCATCGCCAAGAAGGAAGTCCTTTGAACGAGAAAAGCATCGGCCAAGTCATCCTGAAGCCTGATAGCGACAAGCTCATCCCCGGCGTAAAGGTGTTCCCCGTGCCGCTTTGGCCGGACGACCGCGGCTACTTTCTCGAAGTCGCCCGCCTCGGCCAAGGGCCCGTGGCCGAGTTCCCGGCGGCGACCACGCAGGTCTCCACCGCCCTCAGCTACCCCGGCACCATCAAGGCCTTTCACATCCACAAGCATCAGACGGACTGCTGGCTCGCCGCCGCCGGAATGTTTCAAGTGGCGCTGGTCGACCTCCGCGAAGGCTCGTCCACCTACGGCCTCCGCAACACCCTCTACGTCGGCGCACTACGCCCTTGGCAGATCATTATTCCGCCCGGTGTCGCCCACGGCTATAAGGTCATCGGCGGCGATCCCGGTGTCCTCGTTTACCTCACCAATCGGCTCTACGATCCCTCCGACGAGGGCCGCATCCCCCACAACGACCCCGCCATCAACTACGACTGGGAGCTTCAGCACAAGTGAAATTAATCGTTACCGGCGGAGCTGGATTCATCGGATCCGCCTTTGTCCGCCTTCTTCTCTCGACGCCTGGCCCCTTCCAGATCACGGTGCTCGACAAATTGACCTACGCCGGCAACCTGGATAACCTGGCTCCGGTCGCCAGCGATCCGCGCTACAAGTTCGTTCAGGCCGACATCGCCGACGCCGTCGCCGTGAACACGCTGGTGGCGGAAACGCAGCCGGACGCGATCGTTCATTTCGCCGCCGAAAGCCACGTTGATCGCAGCATCCTGTCACCCGAGCCAGTGGTGCTGACCAACATCTTCGGCACGTTCACGCTGCTCGAAGCCGCCCGCCGCGCCGGCGTCGCCCGCTTTCTGCATGTCTCAACGGACGAAGTCTACGGCTCCATCCCCGAGCCGCATGAGGCCGACGAAAACTACCCGCTCATCGCCAGCAGCCCGTACTCGGCGTCGAAGGCCGGCTCTGACTTACTCGCCCTGTCATACTGGACCACTTACAAAATGCCGGTGATGGTCACCCGCGCTTCGAACAATTACGGTCCCTATCAGTTCCCCGAAAAGCTCATCCCGCTGATGATCGCCAACGCCCTCGACGGCAAGCAGTTGCCCGTTTATGGCGATGGCCAACAGATCCGCGATTGGCTCTATGTAGACGATCACTGCCGGGCCATTCTGGCCGTTCTTGAAAAGGGCCGACCCGGCGAGGTCTATAACATCGGCGGAAGCCGCGCGTTGCCAAATCTTGAAGTCGTCGAGCGCATCATCGCCGCCACCGGACGCGACGCGTCGTCCATCCGCTACGTAACGGACCGCCCCGGCCACGACCGCCGCTACGCGCTCACAAGCGACAAGCTGACCCGCGAAACCGGTTGGGCCCCACAAGTCGAGTTCGAAGCCGGCCTCACTGCCACCATCGATTGGTATCGTGCGAATACCAACTGGATCGAACGCGTCCGCACCGGCGCATACCGCGACTACTACAACCAAAACTACGAGAATCGCTAGCGTTTCGCCAAGCGCGGCGCTGATTTCTCGACAGGCCGAAGGAACACCCCAACGGCCTTGTCGTCCGACTCCAGCAAGCAAACAAACTCTGATTCGGTGGTCTTTCCGTTGGACTGCGTCACGAAGCCGCGCCCCCACAAAACCTTTGCTATCTTTTGCGACCCCACCGCGTCGACCGGAGACGCAATCGGCTGATTCTGTCTCGCCGGAATGCGAAACTGGGCACCGGATCGACCCTTAACCAACTCCGCCTGATAGTGCCGCTCGCAGGCCTCGTTCGCCCACAGCATTGACCCGATCAACCCCATCGCCAGCCCTTTCATAGCACCTTCGTAGCAATCGATTTCGCCTGCAAAAACTGCAACAGGTAGTCTGGTCCACCGGCCTTCGAATCGGTCCCCGAAAGGTTGAACCCACCGAAAGGATGCGCCCCCACCATCGCCCCGGTGCATTTCCGGTTCAGGTAAAGATTGCCCACGTGGAACTCCGCCTTCGCGCGTTCCAAATGCGCCGCGTCGTAGGAATAAATCGCTCCCGTCAACCCATAGTCGCTGTCGTTTGCCAATTCCAAAGCGTGGTCAAAATCCCGCGCCTTGGTCACCGCCAACACCGGGCCAAAGATCTCTTCCTGGAACAACCGCGCCGCCCGATCAACATCCGCGAACACGGTAGGCTGCAGGAAGTACCCCGGCCCCGCGGCCTCGCCCCCACCGGCCACCAACCGCCCTTCCGTCCGCCCGATCTCCATGTATTGCAGAATGGTCTTCCGCGCTCCGGCGCTGATCACTGGGCCCATCGAAAACGCGGGGTCTGTCGCATCGCCCACCGTCAAAGCCGCCACGCGCGGCTCCAACTTCCGCAGAAATTCGTCGTAGACAGCCTCATGCACAATGGCCCGGCTACACGCCGAACACTTCTGCCCTTGATAGCCAAACGCCGCCGCCACTACGCCGTTCACCGCCGCGTCCAAGTCGCATTCGGCATCCACGACGATGGCGTCCTTGCCGCCCATCTCCGCCACCACGCGACGAATCCACTTCAACCCCTGCGCCGGCTTCGCGGCCAACTCATTGATCCGCAGACCCACCTCTCGCGATCCCGTAAAACTCACAAATCGCGTCAGCGGATGCAGCACCAACTCATCACCAATCACGTTCCCGCTGCCGACGCACAGCGCCAAAGCACGGGTCGGTAAACCCGCCTCCCACAGCACCTCGACGAACTTCGCCGCCACAATCGGCGTATCGCTCGAAGGCTTCAACACCACCGTGTTGCCACACACCAGCGCCGCCGCCGTCATGCCCGCCAAGATCGCCAGCGGAAAATTCCACGGCGGAATCACCACGCCCACGCCCAGCGCCAAGTACTCAATCTCGTTCCGCTCCCCCGGCATTTGGATCAACGCATCCGGGTTCGCCCAACGGACCATCTGCCGCGCGTAATACTCGCAGAAGTCGATCGCCTCGGCGGTATCCGCTTCGGCCTCCGCCCAACTCTTGCCCGCTTCCAGCACCAGCCACGCATTGAATTCATTCTTGCGTTCCCGCAGAATGGCGGCGGCCTTCACAATTACGGCCACCCGCTCCGCCACCGGCGTCCGCGCCCACTCCGGAAAATACGCGGCCGCATCCGCCACCGCCTCCCGCGCCATGGCCGCCGTCGCCTTCGCGTGTAAGCCCACCGTCTCTTCGGGGCGGGACGGATTTACGGAACGAAGCCAATCCTCGGTCCGCACCGCTTGGCCCGCAATCCACAACGAATACTCCCGTCCGAAGGAAGCGCGCACTTGGACCAGCGCCGCCTCCATCGCCTGCCGATGATTCGGCAGCGAGAAATCCGCGTACGGTTCGTTATGGAATGCGGGCAGCGCGGGCATGGGCATTACCCTTCAACCATCTTCCGGCCGCGCTCGAAAAGATCGGCCGCTTCATCGGCCATCTTCCGGCCCTGCTCATACAAGTCGCGGCCACGGTCGACCATCTCCTTGCCTTTCTCGGTCAGCGCGTCCGCGCCATCACCGGCATGGCGCGTAATTCGCCGCCGGGTCTCTTCGCCGCTGGCGGGCGCGTATAGAAGCGCCACCGCGGCGCCAATCGCGGCACCCGTCAAGAACCATACTGCTTTGCTGCTGTTATCTTCTGCCATAGAAGTCTCCTGTTTTAATATTGTTTCAGAATGCCGGCAGCAATGCCCGGGTGTCCGCGCTCCAGGGCAGCCGCTCCACGGTCAAGCGCTCGCCGTCGGTCAGGATCCGCACCAGCCCGTATTGGTCCGTCCGCAAGATCGCCACATGATGCGCCTCCAACCGTTTCACCACGTCCGGATGAGGATGCCGATACAAGTTATCCCTGCCCGCGGAGATCACGGCAAAAGTAGGCTGCAACTTCTGCAAAAAGTCCTCCGTCGTCGAGGTGCGGCTCCCGTGGTGGCCGGCTTTCAAGACGTCGGTAGCCACCAACTTCCCCTCGTCGACCAGCCGATATTCCACCTCTTTCTCCAGATCTCCCGTCAGCAAAACGCTCCGTTTCCCTAATGAAATGCGCATCGTCAACGAGTCGTTGTTCCGCGCCACCTCCGTCGGCGGCGTATCGGCGTACGGTGCCAAAATCTCAAATTTCGCCCCGCCCCAACTGAACGCCTCCCCCGCCCACCGCGGCACAATCTTCACTCCGCGAGCCAGCGCCTTCGCTCGAATCCGCTGCCACGTCGGACTCTCCCCCATCGCCCCCGTCCACAGTTCCGCCGGGGCAAAATTCTCGATCAACGCCTCCAACCCCGCTGCATGATCGTCATGCGCATGGGTCAGCACAATCACGTCCAACCGGCGGATCGACCGCGTCCAAAGGTACGGCGAAATCACGTCCTCGCCGATGTCCAGCTTGGGCTTCGGCCGCCCCTTGAACTGCGGCAGCCCTCCTCCGTCCACCACCATCATTTTCCCCTCCGGCGTCACCACCAGCAGGCTATCGCCCTGCCCCACGTCGATCGCCGTCAGCTCTAATTGGCGGGCCGCTCGCACCGGAGCAAACGGATGCCACAGAATCACCCCGAACAAGCTCATCGTCACGACAAAGCAAAGCCAGCGCAGCCGTAGAGCGTGGCGGGCCGTAACGGCCAGGGCGATCAGGCTCGCCGCGAAACCTAGCGCCAGCAGCATCGGCGGATCCGGAATTCGCCAGTTCGGCTCCAACGCCGCGCACGTCGCCGCCACCCACTGCCCCGCATCCAGGAACCACCCCGCCACCGTCGCCACCCATCGCCAACCCGTAAAAACAGCCACGAAGCCCGTCACAATCGCGCCGTTCATCAGCGGCACGACGAAGATATTCGCGACCATCCCAGAGAGCGAAGCGCGGTGGAAATAGAACGCCATCGGCAGCGCCAGCGCCACCTGCATGATGCACGAGATCATGAAGATCTCGAACGCGTTTACCAGCAGGATCAGCGCCGTGCCCACACCCTTGCAGAGCCACCGCATCGGCACGCCAGTCCAGTAGCTCAGCGTCTGCACCGCCAGCCGGGTCTCGACGCGAAACGCCGCCACCCGGAAAGGCTTCCGCAGATCTTGCCGCCAGTCTTCGAGCTCGGCCAGTCCCCGCGCCAACGGTCGCGAGTTCTGCTCAAACAGCGGATCGGCCAAAGCCGCAATCGCCGCCACACTCAGAAACGTCAACTGAAAGCTCGCTTCAAAAAGCTGGCCCGGGTCAATCGCCAAAACGGTGATCGCAATGACCGCCAGGAAGTTGAGGATTCGCGGATCCCGATACCAGAACCGCGCCAGGCAGAACAGCATGAACCCCGCCGCCGCCCTGAGGACCGGGGCCGTTAGCCCGGACGTCGCCGCGTACAGCCAAGCCAGGATTACAGCGATAATCAGGCTTAATGTCAGTCGACCCGTCCCCATGCGGATGAGCCCGAAAAGAATCCCGGCCACCATCGTGATGTGAATGCCGGAAATCACGAGCGCGTGATAAGTCCCCGTCCGTCGAAAGCTCTCCGTCCAAGCTTTTTCCAGCCGCGTGTTCTCCCCGATCAACAGCGCCTGCATCATCCAGGCTTTGTAGTTGTCGCCTGGATACAACGTCTCCAGCCGGGTCAGAATCCAGCCCCGCACCCGGTAGAGCCAGGCGGTTGCGAAGTGCCCACACTCGCCCGGCAGCACTGTGACTTCAGTACCGGTCCGCGTCGAGATCGTCCAATAAATATGGCGACGTTGGAGATACTGCACCAGGTCGAACGCGCCCGGATTGCGAAAGTTCGTCGGCTTCCGCACCTTCCCCTCGAACTCCACGCGCTGGCCGTAGCGCAGGCTCGGCGGGGTCTGCCCTTCCCGCAAATTCAGGCTCACCCGCCCGCGAGCCTCCTCGTCCAGCGCCATCGTGAACTGTTCCCGCCGGTCCGAAAAGACGGACGGCTCCACCACGCAGCCTTGGAGCAGCACCGTTTCTCCCGCCGCGGCGTCCAGTTCAGGCGCGTTCTCCATAGGCCGCAGCGCCGGCAGCAGCAACCCAACCGCCACACAGGCCAAGCCCACCATCCAAGGCCGCCGCCCCAAAACCGCTAGAATCGCCAGCGCCGCCGCCACCGCCAACCCCTCGTCCCGACTAAAAGGGACCACCTGGGCCAGCAACAGCCCGGCAATCAACCCGACACATGGAAGCAAGAGAGGTTCGCGCACTGTCATTAGAGTGGCGGCACCCCGCCCGTTCTCTCTAGACTGAAAAGAATGCTTGTCGAGTTGCACGTCGAGAACTTCGCCGTCGTTGAGCGCCTACGCCTCCGCTTCCATACCGGCCTGAACCTGCTCACCGGCGAAACCGGCAGCGGCAAATCAATCATCGTCGACTCGCTCGGCCTTCTATTCGGCGGGCGAGCCTCCGCCGACGTCGTCCGTACCGGCACCGAACGAGCCCGCATCTCCGGGATTTTCTCTGTGCCCCAAGCACCCGCCTTTCGAGCCCTGCTCGAAGATGCCGGCATCACTCTCGAAGACGACGAACTCATCGTCGAGCGCGAAATCATGGCCTCCGGCAAATCCCGCGCCCTCCTCGCCAACCGGCCGGCCACGGCGACCCTGCTGAAGTCCCTCGCCCCCTGGCTCGGCGATATCCACGGCCAAAACGAGCAACAGCGGCTTCATTCGCCCGAATCCCAGCGCGAGATGATCGATACGTTCGGGGCCACCTATCGGCTCCTCGAACAGGTCGGCGGTCTCTACGACGCGTGGCGAGCCTGCAGCCGAGAGCTGGAAAACCTGGACCGCACCGAGCAGGAACAACTCCGCCTCGCCGATCTCTGGAGCTTCCAGCGAAAAGAGATTGAAGAGGTCGATCCTCAGCCCGGCGAAGACAACGAACTCACCGACGAAAAACGGGTTCTCCAAAACGTCACCCGGCTCACCGAGCACGCCGAAGCCGCTTTCACGGCCCTCTACGATGCCCCCGATTCCGCCGTCGCCCAGGCCGGCATCGCCGCCAAGCGGGTGCTCGAACTCGTCCGCATCGACCCCAGCTTGCAAGAGGTCGCCGACCTGCTGAAACCGGCCATCATTGGCCTCGAAGAAGCCGGGCTAACCCTCCGCGACTACGTCGGCAAGCTCCACGCCGACCCCCAACGCCTCGACGAAGTCGAAACGCGCCTCGCCGCCATCGACCGTCTCCGCCGCAAGTACGGAGCAACGATCGACGAGATCCGCGCCTTCCTCGCCCACCTGCTCGGCAAAATGTTGACCGTCGAACAGGCCGGCGAGAAGCGCGCCGAAATCGAAGCCCGCCGTCAGCAACTCGCCACCGAGTTCATCGCCGCCGCCGCCCAGTTGACCGCCGCCCGCAAGGAAGCCTCCAAGAAGCTTGAAAAGCGGGTCGAAAAGGAACTCGCCGCCCTCGCCATGGCCGGCACCCGCTTCCGCGTCGCCCTCTCTCCCGCCCCCTGGTCGACCGAGGGTGCCGACGCCGTTCGCTTTCTCGTCTCCGCCAACCTGGGCGAAGAACCCCGCGAACTCGACAAGGTCGCCTCCGGCGGCGAAGTCTCGCGCATCGCCCTCGCCATCAAAACGTGCATCGAAGGCGAACGCCCCGGCGCTTCGCATCATCTGCTCGTGTTCGACGAAGTCGACGCCGGCATCGGAGGAGAAGCCGCGGAAGCCGTCGGCCGCCGCCTGAAAGCGTTGAGCCGGTCTCACCAAGTGCTCTGCGTCACCCACCAAGCCAACATCGCCTCCTTCGCCGACCACCACTACCGCGTGGAGAAACGCGAATCCAACGGCCGAACCGTCGCCGCCGTCTCTGAACTCCTCGGCGAAGAACGAACCCGCGAGATCGGTCGCATGCTCTCCGGCCAACGACTCACCCCCGAAGCTCTACGCCACGCCGAACAATTGATCGAAGCCGGCCACCTCACCTAAAGATTTTCGTAAAACCTGCCGATAGCCCCCTGTGCAAGAGGCTCCCCCTACCAATCGCCGTCGTCAGAATCGGCAGGTTTGGAACGACAAGAAACGAATCCAACTCTGGGTCGAACGGGAAGAGGACGCCTGGCAGCGAGTGCCCGGCGAAATCGAAAACGGCTCGCAGTTCGGGTTCGGCATGATCATCAACCGCAAGATTGAAGCTGGCCAGCGGGTGCTGGTCGACGGAGCCCCATTCGCAGCCGCCCAAGGCGGGCGCGCGAAAGGCCACATCATCTGGTGCGAGTCCCTGCCGGAAGCGCGTTTCCGCGTCGGCGTGGCGATGGAACCCGTCGCCTCTACCGTAAAAGAAGGCAAGGCCGACTTTTGCGATTTCTACGCCCTGCTCGAAGTCCATTCGGAAGCCAGCCTCGACACTATCCATCGCGTCTACCGGATCCTGGCCCAACGGTTCCATCCGGACAACTCGACCACGGGAAACGAAGAACACTTCAAAATGTTGGCGGCCGCGTACCGCGTCCTCTCGAACCCCGATCTCCGCGCCCAGTACGACGCCTACTACCGGCAACGCGTCGGCCAGCAGTGGAAAATCTTTGACCCGAAAACAGCGCTGGCCGGCATCGCCGGCGAACGCAAGAAACGCAGCGGCACCCTCGCGGCGCTTTACGTCAAACGCGTACAGCAGCCCCATTCACCGGAGATGGCGATCCCCGAACTCGAAGAGCTGCTCGGCGTTCCGCGAGAGCATCTCGAATTCACGCTCTGGTTCATCCGCGAACAAGGTTGGGCCACCCGGTCTGACAACGGTCGTCTCACGATCACCGCAAAAGGCGTTCTCCACGCTGAGGAGACGGGTGCGTGGCAAGCACCCGGGGCCAACGAGCAACACTTACTAGACGGGATTCACCCCGTCTAGTCGTCATCATCCGAACTCACGAAGTTACTCTCAAACGCCATCGTTAGCACCTCGTCATTCAGGGCAAACGGACGGCGCTCGAAACGCAGAATATCGATAGCATGGGACAAAACGTCCCGCGGATGACACCGTCGGCGCGCCTTTCCTGATCGGCGATAATGCCGCTCCAGGAACCGATCCACCAGCTCCGGCGAGCAATCCAACTCCTGGCTCCGCGCGTAGCTGATGAAGATAGTCACAAACTCCTGCTCACTCGGCGATCGCATCAGCATCTTGTACTGAATCCGTCGCAAAAAGGCCTCATCGCCCAACTGGTCCGGCTTCAGATTCGTCGAGAACACCAGGAAACATTCGAAGGGCGTCGTCATCTTGGCGCCGTTTTGAAAGGTCAAATAATCGACGCGACGTTCCATCGGCACAATCCAACGGTTCAGCACCTCCGCCGGAGTTACCCGCTGCCGACCAAAGTCGTCAATGAGATAAATGCCGTTATTGGCCTTCAGTTGCAACGGTGCATCATAAAATTTCGCGTCCGCGTTATAGCTCAGGTCCAACATCTCCGGAGCCAACTCGCCGCCCGTGACAATAAACGGCCGCCGACATTTGAACCAACGATTGTCGAACGTTGCCGTGGTCGTAAAGGCCGAGATCGCGGCCGGAGCCTCCTCCACCGCGTGGTGGTAGACCGGATCGTACATCTGGATGATCATCCCCTGCGCTTCCAGCGCGTACGGCACGTAAATATAGCTCGTATCAACGTTGAACAGCGCTTCCGCCAAGTACGTTTTCCCATTCCCCGGCTGCCCGTAGATCAAGAACGACTTGCCCGAGTTCACCGCCGGACCCAGCTGGTTCAGCAGCTCCGGCGTGATCACCATATGCCGATACGCACCCTTCAGCGCATCCATGGTCAGCCAGCCGTTGTTCTGCTTCTGCCGCCGAACCATGTCGACGTACTGGAATAGCGGCACCGGAACCCGTCCGGAGTAGGCGTTCGTCGCCACGTATTCCTTGGCCAGTTCTCGCCCGGCTTCGGTCAGCACGAATCGCGACGAAATCGTACCCATCCCCAGCGAACTCCGCACCGCCACCTGGTGATCCCGCTTAAACCCAGCGAGCAATCCGTCGATCAAGCTGAATTCCAGCCCCAGATGCTGGGCTAGCTCTCGACCCACCATTTCGCCCTTGTAATAAAGCGCTTTCAAGATCAATTGCTCGATCATCGTCGCCGGAATTCCCGTGTGGTCGATCAACTCGGGCACCGGCGGCATCAGTTCCTGGGGCTCGGCCGAATGGTCGAAATCGAGAAATGAGGAAAGACTACTCAAATCAGTAATAGGCATTTGAACTCTTGGGTATTGTTAATCTATCGGCCAACTTGGCGAAACCTTGAGTAGGGAGATACCATGAGTCTTCAGGGGAAACACCTTATGTCCACCACCCGTCGCAACTTCCTACAGACCGCCGGAGCCACCTCCGTACTAGCCGCCGCGCCCGCCGCCGCCGCCCCCAAAGGCCCAAATGACAAGATCAACTTCGCCTGCATCGGCTTCGGAATCATGGGCCAAGGCGATGTCTCCACCGCCGTCACCGTCCCCGGCACCAAACTCGTCGCCGTCGCCGACATCTATCAAGGCCGCCTCGATCTAGCCAAAGAACGCTACGGCAAAGACATTTTCACGACGCGCGACTACCGCGAAATCCTCGCCCGACCCGACATCGACGCCGTCATCGTCGCCACCCCCGACCACTGGCACCAGCAACAAGCCATCGACGCCATGAAGGCCGGCAAAGACGTCTACTGCCAGAAGCCCATGGTCCATAAGGTCGAGCAAGGCGCGGCCATCATCCAAGCTGCTAAAGAAACCGGCCGCATCCTCCAAGTCGGCAGCCAACGCGCCAGTTCGATCCTCTACGCCAAAGCCCGCGACCTCGTCAAACAAGGCGTCCTCGGCGAAGTCCGCATGGTAGAAGCCTTCTGGGACCGCAACTCCTCCCAAGGCGCCTGGCAATACTCCATCCCCCTCGACGCCTCCCCCACCACCGTCGACTGGGACCGCTTCCTCGGCACCGCCCCCAAGCGCCCCTTCGAACCCGTCCGCCTATTCCGCTGGCGCAACTACCAGGACTACGGCACCGGCGTCGCCGGCGACCTCTTCGTCCACCTTTTCACCGGCATCCACTACGTTATGGATTCGAACGGCCCCAACCGCGTCATGACCACCGGCGGCCTCTATCACTGGAAGGACGGCCGTGACGTTCCCGATCTGATGATGGGCATTTACGACTATCCGCAAACCGCCGCCCATCCCGAATTCAACCTCAGCCTCCGCCTCAACTTCCTCGCCGGCGGCGGCGACGGCAGCGGCTTCCGCTTCATCGGCTCCGAAGGCGTCCTCGACCTTGCTGTCGGCGGAGCCCTCGTGCTCAAGCGCAAGCCGAAGGAAGTTGAGCCCGGCACCACCGCCGGTACTTTTTCGAAGTCCACCGCCGACCAGATTCTGAAGAACTACCGCGAAAAATATCCCGTCCAACCCGCCAGCGCCGACGGCATGCGCGCCAACACCGAACAGCGTTGGGTTCTGCCCCCCGGCTACACCGAGCAGTACGCCCACCACGCCAATTTCTTCGAACATCTCCGTTCCCGCCAACCGGTTATTGAAGATCCGACCTTCGGCCTCCGCGCCGCCGGACCCGCTCTGCTTTCGAACGTCAGCTACTTCACGAAAAAAACTGTACACTGGGACCCCGAGAAGATGGTCGTCAAAGCTTAACTCTTCCCTCGGCAGGAGGTCGCTATGTTGTGGTGGATCTGGCTCGTCGCTGGTCTGGCCCTGATGCTAGGAGAGCTACTCACTCCCGGCGGCTTTTATCTCCTGTTTTTCGGCGTCGGAGCCACCATCACCGCCCTCGCGGCGGCGCTCGGCCTCGCCGACCTCACGGCCCAGACACTTCTCTTCCTCGGTCTCTCCCTCGGGGCGTTGGCGCTCTTCCGCCGCCCGCTACTCGCCCGCATCGCCAACTCGACGCCCCCGCCCCAGCAAGCTCTCACCGGCGAAATCGCCGTCCCCATGGAGATCATCGTTGCCTTCGCCATCGGCCAAGCCGAATTGCGCGGCACCGTCTGGTCGGCGCGCAACCTCGCTGACCGCCCCCTGCTCACGGGCGAACGCTGCCGCGTCGAACGCACCGAAGGATTAACGATATACTTACGCCCGGAGAACTAATCCCATGGTTGAACTGCTCGTCCTCGCCGTCCTTTTTCTGCTCATCATCATCATGGTGGCCAAAACTGCCATCGTCGTGCCCCAGCAAAGCGCGTTCGTCGTCGAACGCCTCGGGGCCTACAGCGGCACCATCAACGCCGGCTTCCACATCCTCATCCCCTTCCTCGACGTCATCCGCTACAAGCATTCGCTCAAAGAGCAGTCCATGGACATCCCCGAACAGGTCTGCATCACTCGCGACAACGTCCAAGTCGCCGTCGACGGCGTGCTCTATCTCAAGGTCCTCAACGCCGAACGAGCCTCCTATGGCATCTCTGACTACCAGTTCGCCATCATCCAACTCGCCCAGACCACCCTCCGCAGCGAGGTCGGCAAAATCGAGCTCGACCGTACGTTCGAAGAGCGCACCAACATCAACATCTCTGTCGTCAGCGAACTCGACAAGGCCTCCGAACCCTGGGGCGTCAAAGTCCTCCGCTACGAGATAAAAAACATCACCCCGCCCTCCGACATCCTCGCCGCCATGGAAAAACAGATGCGCGCCGAACGTGAAAAGCGCGCCGTCATCCTGAACTCCGAAGGCGTCCGCGACTCCGCCATCAACCTCGCCGAGGGCGAAAAGCAGAAGGTCATCAAAGCCTCCGAAGCCGACAAGCAAAAGCAGATCAACGAAGCCGAAGGCCAAGCCGACGCGATCCTGACGATTGCCGAAGCCTCCGCCACCAGCATTCGCCAAGTCGGCCTCGCCATTCAGGATCCCGGCGGCCGCGAAGCCGTCCAACTCCGCGTTGCCGAGCAGTACGTCGCGAGCTTCGCCGCCCTGGCGAACTCGTCAAATACGATGATCGTCCCCGCCAACGTCGCCGACATCGCCGGCATGATCGGCACCGCCATGGGCGTCTTCCAATCCGCCCAGCGGGGAAGTGGCCCTCCCCCGCCGCCGCCGTTTAACTAGGCTCAACTAAGCAAACGCCGACCGCAACAAATCGTAGCTCTTCTGCACCGCGCCCAACGGGTCGGCCTTGCCTTCCATCTCTAAGCTGACCCAGCCTTTGAACCCGGCCGACTTCAGGATCTTCGCAATCCGCGGATAGTCCAGATCCAGCGTGTACCACTCGCCGCCGCCGTAATAAGTCTTCGCCTGCACAATCGTCGCCTGCGGTGCCAACTTCGTAATCCCCGCGTACGGATCCCCCGG
>JANODS010000105.1:0-1739 GCA_031412835.1 Acidobacteriota bacterium
GTTTTGGACCAGGTATAGGCGAGTTGGAACGTAAATCCCTGAAGGAAACGGCGTTCGGCACGGACTTGGAGAGAGTGATACCAGGAGTAACCGATGGGGAGTTCGAGGGAGATATCGCCGAATTGGGGATAGGGGCGGAGGAGGCTGGCTCTGCTGATATTTGCCCCAAAGATGGGGTTGGTGCCGCGGAAGGGGCTGGGGAATTGCTGGGAGAGATAGTCGATGCGGGGTTGATCACGGCTGGCGGATCGGCTCAGGTATTCGTTTGGCGTGGCATTGATTTGGCGTTCGAGATCGAGGCGGGTGCCGCGATTGGCGACGTAGCCGGCGTCGAGGAGAAGTTGGCCGGGGAGGACGTGTTGGAGGCCAAGGGACCAGCGTTGGGCGTAGCCCTGAAGATTGGGTCGATAGTAGGTGGACAGGGACTGGCCGAGGTTGGTTTCCAGACCTCCGCCGGGGCCGCGAGGCTGAAGGAGACCGGTGGGGAAGGGGTTGGCGGTGGTGGCGACGTACGTTAGGCCGCTATCGAGGGAGGCCTGGATGGGAGTGGATTGAGCGAACCCGGTTTGGAGGGGCAGGATCGTGTTGACGCCGAGGGAGTTGAAAAAGATGCCGTAACCGCCGCGGAGAATGGACTGTTTGCCGAGTTGGAGGGCGAAGCCGATGCGGGGCATGAAGTTATTCTTTTCGCCGAGGAAGGGGCTGCGTCCTTTTTGATTGACCCAGGTAAGGCCGCCGAGCGCCCGAAACTGGGCGACGGGGATCTCGGGGATCGGGTTGCGGGCGTAGTTGGCGCGAGCGGCGGCGTCGATGGGGTTGGCGGTGGTGGCGTCGAATTCGGACTGGAGGCGGTTGTAGCGTTCGTTGATGGGGGTTTCGAGTTCGTAGCGAAGGCCGATGTTGAGGGTGAGGCGTTTGCTGAATTTCCAATCGTCGTGGATGTAGAGGCCGAGGTATTTATTTTGGAGGGCGGAGTTGGAGGTGACTTCCATGGAGCCGGCGGGGACGCCGAGGAGCATGGAGGCGAGGTCCTGGCCGATGGGGGCGGCGGGGGAGTTATCGAGGGGTCCGCGGGTGAAGTTAGTATTGAACGAAAGATCGGGGGAGACGCCGATGGGGCGGCGATTGTTGAAGCTGCGATAGACGCGGAATTCGGGGCCGAAGCGGATGGAATGGTTGCCGATGAGCTTGGTGATATTGGCGGTGGCGGAGTGGGTGAGGGAGGAGTTGACACCGTCGCCGGGATCTTCCCACGACGAGAGTTGCGAGTAGGCTCCGGGCGAGATGCGGGGGAGCGGGGCTTGGCCTTTCTCGGTCAAGTTGACGAGGGCGGGACTGAAGCCGAGCGCGGAGAGATCCATGCCGCGGGAGGTGCGGTATTGCCACCATTTCGTGGAGGTGAAGCCGTAGCGAAGGTTGAGGACGGTGGTGGGGTTGAGGACTACGACATCGTCGATCGCGGCACCGCGATTGGGCCGGTTTTGGTGGATGCCGTTGATCTCGTTGAGAAAGTCGTGGTTCTTGTTTTCCTTCCAGAAATCATAATGACGCGGAGGAAGACGCGATGATTTTCGCTGATGGCGTGGTCGAGACGGAGGATGTTGGAGTAAGTTTTCTGAATGGCTTTGGGAGAGCTGAAGAAGTTGTTGCGCCCGTCGGGTGTAGCGGTATTGGGGGAGTTCGGACGGGGGTAGAGATTGGTGAGGTTGACGCCGAGCGAATCGAGGCGGGAGCGGGGG
>JANODS010000106.1:0-4669 GCA_031412835.1 Acidobacteriota bacterium
TGGAGACCTCGTTCAGGACTTCCTCATCGTCGAACGCGAAAAGGCGCTCCACCTGCTCAACGCCCCCAGCCCCGCTGCCACCGCGTCCCTCGCCATCGGCGACGAAATCGTCGACCGCATCGCCGCCCGGCTTACTTAACCGCGCCCCCAAACCCACTTTCGAGCGAACCCATCAATTGCAACACCGCCGGACCCAGCGTCACCAGCAAAACCGCCGGAAAGATCAAAAAGAACACCGGAAAAACCAGTTTGACGCTCACCTTCCGGGCCTGCTCCTGAGCCGTCTGCCGCAAGTGAGTTCGCAAATACCGCGTCTGGTTCCGCAACGCCCCCGCCAAGCTCGTCCCAAACCGGTCGCTATCGATCAAAACTTGCGCGAACCGTTTCACCTCCGGCTCCGTGTTCCGCTCCACCAGCATCCGCAACTGGTCCTGCCGACTCCGCGTCGAAAGCACCCCCGTCGGTACCGTTGCCAACTCGGACGCTAACTCCGGATGAGGCACGCGTAACTCCCGCACCGTATCCATCATCGCGCTATCGAGAGATTGACCCCCCTCCAGTCCCAAGACAAGCAACTCCAGCGCCAATGGCAAGCTGCGTTTCAAGGTCTCCGCCCGGCGCCGAACCAGCCAACTCAACATCTGGTCGGCCAGCAGATACCCCATCCCCCCCCCCGCCAAAATAGCCGTCAACCAACCGGCACCACCTTCTCCAAACACCAGCGAACAGATCGCCGCCGTCAACCCAAACACCACCGTCGCCGCCGCCTTCGCCCCGAAGAACATCGTAAGCGCCTCCGGCCGACGATACCCGGCAAAGAGCAACATCTTCCGATAACGTTCGCTCTGCGAATCCCGCGTCGGAACCGCCTCTCCCACCGCCAGCAACGTTCCGGCCAACAGGCCCTCCGGCTCCGCCTCCTCGCCACTCGCCTCCCGCCGTTGCAGATACCAATACCCGCCACCGCCCACCAGAGCCAGCATCAGCAGGAAAAAGCCACCCAAAAGAGCAAACTCAGGAGTCATCATCAGATCCTCACCTTCACGATCCGTTGAATCACCAAATGCCCCGTCACCACGCAACCGATGCCCGCCCAAATCAGATACTTTCCCTTCGGATGGAACAGCAATACGCTGATAAACTCGGTGGCCGTCAGATACAACATGATCGCAATGCCGAGCGGCAACAGCGTCAACACCATTCCCGTCATTCGCCCCTGCGCTGAGATCGCTCGAACCTCTCCGCGCAGCGCCGCGTTCTCCCGCAGAGTCTCCGCCAGCCGTTCCAACACCTCGGTCAGCCGGCCTCCCGCCCGCGACTGCAACATCGCTGCCGCCACGAACAAGCGAACCTCGTCCACCTTCACCCGTTCAGAAAAGCTGTTCAATACTTGGTCCAGCGGCGACCCTAGCCGACGCTCCTCCGCCATCCGACGAAACTCCGTCCCCAACGGAGCGGCCAGCTCGGTACCCAACACCTCGAACGCGCTCCCAATCGGATGCCCCGCCCGCATCATCCGAGCCAAGCTCTCCAACGCGTCTGGAAACTGCGCCTCAAACTTCTCAATCCGTTGCTGTCGCTTGTGCATGATGAACCAGTACGGCAGCCACGCGCCCAGCAAAAACGCGCCCAAAGCAGACCCTGGCGGCAGCAGCGTCGTGTCCTTCACAAGCGCCGCGAACGACCCGCCCAACAGCAGCATCGCCGCCGTCACCCGACCCACTGACCAACGTAGGTTCGCCTCATCCATCCGTAATTTCAACTTGTCAATCAGATCCAAGCGCCGCAGCAAGGCGTGCCAGATCGTAATCGTGCTCAACGACTCTTCCCGCAAAAGCGTCGGCAGTTCGGAGCTTTCTTCTTGGTCGTCTCCCTCCACCGCAAGCGCCGGAACGCCGATCCGGTCCCGCACAAACGCCGCCACGATCACGGCCACCGCCGCCAGTAGAAACGTCCCGATGAAGACGATGACGATCAGCTCCGCGCCCATATCGCTCCTAACGAACGCTCAGCCCGGCCCGTACCACTGGGGCCATCACCCGCGGCGTCACCAACACCAGGAGGTCCCGATTCGCCCCGGCGTTGATCCGCCCTCCAAACAACTTCTCCAGCAGCCCCGTCGCCTCCGGACCCGTCCCAAAGCCTGACAGCGCCACCGTCTGCCCATCCACCAAATCAACCTCGGCCATCACCCGGCGAATCGTCGAACCCTGTCCTAGAGCCGTCGTCACCTCCGGCTCCACCCGCAACCGGATCGCGCCATTCGCGCCCAACCGAGGGATAAACTGAATCCGCAAGCCGCACGCATTGCCGTTGGCCGCCTTCCACGTCGCCCCCGTTCGCAAGCTCACTTCGCGTTGGTCGTACGCCGTCAACTTCTCGGTCGAAAGCAACTCCTGCTGCCGTAGGACACTCTCGCTATCCACCCCACGCTGCAGCGCCGCAATCCGAACCGAAGCCGCTTGGGGAGCCCCCGTCAATCGGCCCTGGTTGTCTTCGAAAAAGCTCGATCGGGCGTTGACGATCTTGACGTCCAAAATCACTCTTCCCGCCGCCTCGGGCACTGTCGCCACGCTCGCCGTCGCTACCGCCCGCGCCGCCCCCCCTCCCGCAAATGCCTGATTGAACTCCGCCGCCGGACGAACCGCCTGCTCATCGTCCAACTGGTTCCGCAGCAGCAACCGAATCCTCGCCGCCGAATCAGCCAACGCCACCCGATCAGCATCCTTCGGAGACACCAGCAGATTTACCACCGGAGTCGCCGCCGGCCCATTGCCCTCGGTACCCTGAATACTCAAAATCTCGGTGTTCTGCAGGAGCGACCGCACCGCCGGTTCCGACCCGCGTAGATTCACAACCTGCAAATCCACCCGATGACCCGCTCGCAAAAACGGCATCAACCCATTCGATTCCGACACCCGAACCGAAATCGCGCGCATCCCCTTCGCGATCCCGCTCTTGCTCCCCTGCCCTTGATCCTCTCCCGTCCGCGCTTCCGTTATCGGCTCATTCTCAATCGTCGGTTGAAACACCGTCTTGCCAACAGCTTCTTCCACTTTGCGGTACGAACCCGGCGGCAACGCTCCAGCCCAGTTCGACAGCTTCACATCCCCTGCTTCCAACTGCCGCCCGCGGTCCAGCGCTTTCGCCGCCACCACGATTGTCTGTTTGGCCGCATGGGCCTCTTCATCCCGCATCTTGCCGACAAACAAGCCATAAAAGATCCCCGTCGCCGCAATCGCGACTACAAAGGCAATGCCGAGTAAGGGAACCAGATTTCGCTTCATAAGGAGACACGTCTAACACCCCCAGTACATCACGCGAACGGGTAGGGGGAAATCAGCAAAATCGGTGAAAATGGAAGGGGAAAGGCCTTAGTTCGAGCTAGGTACCTTGTCGTACACGTACCGCTGCTCAACCTCCCCATTCGGCCCGTTGATCGTCCGGTAGATCGTCATCGTCTTGCCGTCACCCGCCAAACTATACTGATCTGTCATCGCCCGCGCCACCCCCTGCGCCGTCAGTTTCACCTTCACCTGCAAGATCGGCCCCCGCCATTCCGCCACCGCCTTCACGTCGTTCCCCCGAATCCGGTTCACCGACTCCTTCCCGTCCAGCGTCCAACGGTACTCACTCACCGCCCCGTCCGTCGTCGACTCCGCCCGCAACTCACCGCCCTGCTGCTGAATCTTCGTTACCACCGTCCCCGGTCGTGCCGCCCGCCCAAAGTCGCTCTTCTCATGGTTCAATCGCCACGTCCCCGTCAAGTTCGGATCCGCTCCCCACGCCCCCACCGCCAACGCCATCAAAAAGAAAATCCGCATGCCTCGATCCTAGGACGCAACCGCCTTCGGTGCAAGAAAAATCTTGTAAGCAAAAGCACCTACCACCACCGTTCCCAACGCCGCCGCCGAAACTCCCGGCCGCATCAAGAAACCAGATCCCGCCACCCACGCCCCCACCAAAACGTAAAACGCCGGCACCAGCGGCCAAGCAAAATTCACGACACCCACCCGCTGCCAGCCTACCCTCTTCCGAAACACAAACAACGAAGCCACCGCCAACACCGAAAACGCGTTCAACAAAAACCCGACGTAAAACATCAAATCCCGAAACGACAGGAAACACATCGCCACCGCGCAAGCCCCCTGCATCGCAATCGCCACATAGGGCGTCCGCCAGCGCTCATGCACTCGCGCCGCCGCCGGGAAAAAAGCCTTATTCTGCGCCATCGCATAGTACACCCGCGGCCCGATCGTCACCATAGCGTTCACGGTCGCCAGCAACGACACCGCCATCAGCCCGCTGAACAAACTTGCCACCTCCGGCCCAAACAGATTGGAGGCCGACAACGAGCCAACCGCCACCACGCCCTTCATCTGCTCGAGCGGCTGAGCATAAATGTAAGCAATGTTCAGCCCCACAAACAACGCCGCCACCAGCGTCGTCCCTATCGTCAAAGCCAACGGCAAAGTGCGTTCCGGCGTCCGTAACTCCTCGGCCACGTATGTCGCCGCATTCCACCCCGAGTACGCTACGTAAATGAAAATCAGACTCGTTGCAAACTGCTCCCACAGCGGCGAGGTCGACGTCCTTACCGCCACCTGCCCGAAGTTCCCCCAGTCGCCCTTTCCAATCGCAAACGCAAACACCAGGAAGCCAACAATCA
>JANODS010000107.1:0-5708 GCA_031412835.1 Acidobacteriota bacterium
TTTCAAAATTTCGTGCCGAATCTGGCCTGGTTCGATCATGGAGAGATGATGGGGTCGCACGGCATGGGTTCGAAGATGGTCGTTCACGAAGAGTCCGTCCGTGTGCCGCTGTTCCCCGTGTCCCCGGCAGCATCTGAGCGGGGCTACGCGCAAAAGAGTCGGTCCGATTGATCGATCTGTTCTCGACGATTCTTGACTACCTTGGCAAGCCGGGGCCGGAGCGCGGGGGCCACAGCCTCCGACGCTGTTGGAAGCTGAAGACGGCAAAGGATTCAACCTCGAGAGTCACCGATGAGGAATTCGACTTGAAAAGCGATCTCTTCGAAACTGTCCAGCTGCTGGGAAAAGCGACGGACCGAGCTCGACTTCGCAAGCGGGCGGAGGAGAGGAAAAATCAGGCTTTTGTAGTGGCAAGCGCGGGCCGATTCGCCGTTTGCGGCTGGCGTCAACGGACGTCCTTTCGGATAGCCGGGGCTCGTTCAACTCACGCTCATCCGCCACGGCACCACCTCCCCGCTCGCAATCAGGAAGACGCGACTGCCCATGCTTGGCCGCGACGGATTTCCGCCGGCGAACGAGGTGAAGGCGGGCAGAACCGCCAGTCGCTCCCCGACGTGAAAACAGGGTAATCGGACCCTCGGAAAACCACGCCCACCCAGCGACACCGTCGGATGCAAGTGCCCGGCAATGGTCAGCCTATCCGCGTTCTCCCCTGGTTCATGCTGCAGGCGAAAAGGTGCCTGATCCAAGAACAGGCTGTCCTCAAACCCGAAACGGCTCCGTACCGTCTCGCTCAAGCGATCATGGTTGCCTCGAATCCAATGAATCTCCACCTGCCGGTGCGACTGGCACCACTCCTGGACCGTCTCGATCACCTCGTCCGTACAACCTACCGCCGCGTGAATCCAGTCGCCCAGAATGGCCAGCCTCCGCGCTTTCGTCTTATCTAATACAGTCGTCAGCCGGGCGAGATCCGCCTCCATATTCCCATCGGGAATCGGCACGTTCCGCGCTCGAAACGTGGCCGCCTTGCCGCAGTGCATGTCCGCGATCAACAACATCTCCTGCTCCCGCCAGTAAGCGGCGCGCTCGGCAAGCAGCACCAGATGCTGCCCCCGAAGCTCCAACTCCAACGCGCCGGGTATCATGAGGCCACCTTTTCTACGCGGGCCTGCATCTTGCGAATCCGGTCCAGGAGCATCTCACTGCTGACCGCCGAACCGCGCAGCCGGTCCACCATCAGGGGGAACGACAGCGGCGACCCCCGTTCGAGCGACACATGCACAATCCGGCTCTCCGCAATGCGCGCCAACGTCCCCGCCAACCGCTTGGACTCCAATTGCGTCTCCAACACCTCGCGCCGAGCCTGTTCGACGAGGAGATTCGCCAGATCGTACTGCACCAGAACGTCGTAGAGCAAGCCGGCGGACGCCTGCAACTGGCGCGAATTCCGCTCCTGCCGCGGCTTGTTTTGCACCGTCAAACCAGATACCCGGGCAATCTCACGAAACTGCCGCCGCGCTAATTCCGCGGCGTTCACGCTTGCCCCAATGTCTTCTTCCAAGTTCTCGGGCGAAAACAGTCCCTCGGCGCAGGCTTCGGCCATGGTGATCGGATCCCGCGAGAACAGCTCCAACCCATACTCGGACGCCATGGTCGTGATGGACTGCGGCCGCAGCTTCGTCAGCCGATAGGCCAATAGAGTCGCTAGACCCTCATGGACAAGCAAGCCTTCAAAGGGATACAAAAACACGTGGCAGCCTTCGCGCGTGAGCAACGTTTCAATCAGCAGTTCATCCGCGCGGGGGATGGCGGAAAGCTGGCTTTGCATGGCGAGCACGGGCCGCACCGCGCGCATTTCCGCGCCCCGAAACGTACCGTTGCTGGCTTCCTCCAACTTCTGCCGCACCGCTGTCGAGAGCAGAGAGCTGATCGCCATTCGGCTTCCCATCCACCGGGGCACGACGCCCTTGGCCGCCGTCGTGGCCCGTACAAAAACCGTCATTTCTTTCATCGAAACCACTTCCAGCGTCTTGCCGCCGAACACAAACGCCTGCCCCGGCTTCAAGCCCGCCACGAAGTATTCTTCAATGCTGCCGAGTTGCGTTCCATTCATGAACTTCACCTGCAAGGCGCTGTCGGACGTGATCGTTCCGATGTTCAACCGGTGCTGCAGGATGATCGCCGCGTTGGCGGCCAGCCATCGGCCTGCTTCGTCTTGCACCAACTTTTGGAACCGCGGATAGGCACCCAACGCTTCTCCGCCGACGGAGACAAACCGCAGGGCCCATTCCCATTCCTTCCAGGTTAAATTGCGATACGCATACGTCCCTCGCACCTCTCGAAACAGGCTTTCGGACACGAAGCCTTCGCCACAGGCCACGGTGACCATGTGCTGGACTAACACGTCCAGAGGCTTTTCCAGCGGGATGCGGGATTCCAGCCAACCGAGCTTGATGTACTCCCGGGCGGCGCACGCTTCAACGAGTTCGAAGGCGTGGGCGGGCACGACGGTGGCGCGGCTGGTGGCACCGGGCTGGTGGCCACTGCGCCCGGCCCGCTGCAGGAGCCGGGCGATTCCCTTGGGGCTGCCGATTTGCAGGATCCTTTCCACCGCGGTAAAGTCCACACCCAGATCCAGACTCGACGTGCAGACGACGCACCGCAACCGGCCTTCCCGCAGCGCCGCTTCCACCCACTCGCGGACCTCGCGGCTCAGCGATCCGTGGTGCAGGGCGATTTCACCGGCAAACTCCGGACAGGCTTCGAGCAGCAGTTGATACCACGTTTCGGCTTGCGATCGGGTGTTCGTGAAGACGAGCGCTGAGCGCACCGCTTGCAGTTCCCGCACGACTTGGCCCAGCAGGCTGGCTCCCAGGTGGCCGGCCCAGGGGAAGCGGTCCATCGTTTCGGGCAATAGCGAATCGATGACCACCTTCTTCGGCTGGTGACCTTGCACGATGAGGCCGCCGGTGACCTCCAGACCCAGCAACACGGCGAGTGCTTCCTCGAGATTTCCAATGGTGGCCGACAAGGCCCAGACGCGGAGACTCGGTGCCCAGGTTCGCAACCGGGCGAGCGCGAGCTCTGTTTGTACACCGCGCTTGCTGCCCAGTTGTTCGTGCCATTCATCCACCACGACCATGTCGAGATGGCGAAACAGCTCCTGCGCGTTATCGCCGCTCAACATGACGGAAAGGCTTTCCGGGGTGGTGACCAAGGCATTCGGCACGCGCCGCCGTTGCTTCTGACGGTCGGCGCTGGAAGTGTCCCCGGTGCGGGCTTCCACTCGCCAGGGCAGCCGGAGCTCCTCCACCGGGGCGCGCAGGGCGGCCAGGGTGTCTGTGGCCAAGGCCCGGAGCGGCGTGATCCACAGCACCCGCAGGTGGTCGCCGGGAGGGGTTTGCAAGGCCGCGAACCACGCCGCGTAGGTTTTGCCGGTGCCGGTGGCGGCGTGAATCAGCCCTTGGCGGCCGGCCGCGTGATGTTTCCAAACGGCGCGTTGAAAGGGGAACGGCTTCCACTGGCGAGAGGTAAACCAGGCACGCAAGGCCGCCGTCATGTTCGCAACAGCGCCTTCACGGTTTCGATGGTATCGGCGTCGGCGGCTTTCTTATCGGTGCGCCAGCGGGCCATCCGGGGGAACCGCACGGCGATCCCGGACTTGTGCCGCGTAGACCGCTGAATGCCTTCGAACGCGATCTCGAAGACGAGTTCGGGAGTGACGGCACACACCGGGCCGAATCGCTCGACGGTGTTGCGCCGGATGAAACTATCGGCGGCGCGAATCTCGACGTCCGTGAGCCCCGAGTAGGCCTTGGCAAAGGGAACGAGCTTGTCGCCATCCCAAACGCCGAACGTGTAGGCGGTGTAGAGACTAGCGCGGCGCCCATGGCCGCGTTGGGCGTTGATCAACACCGCATCGACGGAATACGGTTCGATCTTCGACTTCCACCAGTCGCCCCGCTGGCGGCCGACGCCATAGGGAGACGCCAACCGTTTCAGCATTACGCCTTCGGTGCCGAGTTCCCGGGAACTCGCGCGCAGGGCGGCCACGTCGTCCCAGGTCAGGGCGGGCAAGCGGGGGGATAAGTTCACGGGGAGTGTTTCCAGGATCGCTCGACGATCCGACAAAGGGCGCGCGCGAAGATCAACGCCATCCCATTCCAGCAGGTCGAACACCATCAGCCGCGCGGGAACTTTGGCGAGAATCGCTTTGCCGGGCTTGCGGCGCGCGATGCGTTGTTGGAGATCGGCGAAGGGCAGCACGCGACCGTCGTTCCAGCCCAGAATTTCGCCATCGAGCACGGTTCCGTTGGGCAGTCGCCACGCTTCGCTGAGGACCTCTGGAAAGCGATCGGTAATCTGCTCGCCGCCGCGCGACCAGATGTGCACTTCGCCTTTCCGCCGGATCACTTGAGCCCGGATGCCATCCCACTTTCGCTCGACCAACCAGTCTGTGACGCTGCCCAACTGCTCGGGCGATCCTTCCAGGGGATGGGATAAAAAGAACGGGTACGGCTGACTGATCGCCGCATCCGATGTCTCCTTCGAAATCAGCGCTGCCCAGGCTTCGGGCGTGGGCTGCCAAGCGCCGCTGAGCCGATGCGCCAGCACGCTTTCCGGGACCTCGGTCGCCGCCGCCAAGCCCCGCAGCACCAGCCCTTCGGATACGCCCACGCGGAAAGAACCGGTTATCAGCTTGTTCCATACAAATCGTTCCGCAGTGTTCAATTGCCGCCAGCTCCGCAAAATCATCTCGCGTTGTTCGGTCTCGGGCATGCCTCGCAAGGGTGCCAGCCGCTGCTCAATCCATTCGGTCAACGCGATCTCGCTCGATTCCGTCCCCGCGTCCGGTGCGAGCAGGGCAGCGGTCTCGGCCAAGTCGCCGACCGATTCGTAGCACTCTTCGAACAACCACGCCGGTATGCCTGCGGACTCCGCAGCCCACTGCCGCATCAATCGCGATGGAAACGGAGCGCGCAGCTTGCCGCCGCGCAAGAAATAGGTTGCCCACGCCGCATCCGACGCGGGCGCTTCCCGAAAATACGCTTCCATCGCGGCGACCTTCGCATTGGTCTTGGTCGTCGCATCCAGCGCCGTGTAGAGCTCCGCAAAGCGCTTCATTCCGCGACCTGCTCCTCTTCGGGCGCCTCGTTCGGTGCGGCTTCGTCGCTCGTGAACTGCGTCTCCAGGCCTTTCGCATCCCAGCCATTTTCATTCAGCCAACGAACCAGCGGCTCAATGGAGCCATGCGTCACCCAGATGGTCTCGGCGCCAGTCTCTCGAATCGCGCTGAGCAACCCTGGCCAATCGACATGGTCCGATAGAGTGAAGCCACGGTCCACCGCGCGGCGTCGGCGATGGCCTCGGACCTGCATCCAACCCGATGCGATCGCAGTGGAAAAATCGCCGAACCTTCGCACCCAACTCGATCCGTTCATCCCCGGCGGGGCAACGATTAGCGACCCCGCATAACTGGAAACCTCGGAAGCGAGCGCATACGTGGTCTTCGGCAGCGCGACTCCCGCCCGGCGATAAACGTCGTTCAGCCGCTCCACCGAACCATGCGTGTAGATTGGACCGATCTCCGCATCCACCCCGCTCAACAGCCGCTGTGCTTTACCGAGCGAGTAGGCGTAAAGAACGCTCGCGCGCTTTTCAGCGGCATTGGCCCGCCACCACTCGTTCACTTGGGCGAAGACCTC
>JANODS010000108.1:0-6554 GCA_031412835.1 Acidobacteriota bacterium
CATGGGCCCTTCCGCCATCCGCGTCGCCGGCCTTGGTGCCCGCCTGGCGCAACTCGGCTACGCAATTGAAGACCGTGGCAACGTCCCCGTCGATCAAGCGGAAAGCATCCCGCCCGGGCCGAAGTCGTCTCGCCATCTGCCGCAGATCGCGGCCTCCTGCGCCCGCGTCGCCGAACTCGTCTACGAGTCGCTCGAACAAGGCAAGCTGCCGCTCGTGCTCGGTGGTGACCACTCCATCGCGGCCGGGTCCATCAGTGGCGTCGCCCGCTTCTATCGCCAGCAGGAAGAAGCCATCGGGGTCATCTGGATCGATGCCCACGCCGATATGAACACCCCGGACTCGAGTCCCAGTGGCAACGTCCACGGCATGCCCCTGGCGTCGCTCATCGGCAACGGCCCCGCCGAACTCGTCGATCTCGCCGGCTTCGCGCCCAAAGTGGACCCCCGCAACGTCGCCATCATCGGCCTCCGCGATGTCGACTCGCTCGAAGCGGCTCACGTCAAAGAATCCGGCGTCCGCGCTTTCACCATGCGCGATATCGACGAACGCGGCATGCCCGCCGTTATGCAGGAAGCCATTGCCCTCGCCAGCGCCGGCACGGTCGGCATCCATCTCAGCCTCGACATGGATTCAATCGACCCCGACGAAGCTCCGGGCGTCGGCACGCCAGTCCGCGGCGGCCTCAGTTATCGCGAGGCGCATCTGGCCATGGAAATCCTCGCCGATTCGGGCAAACTCATCAGCCTCGAAGTCGTGGAAGTAAACCCCGTCCTCGATGTCGCCAACCGCACCGCCGATCTCGCCGTCGAATTCATGACCTCAGCCCTAGGAAAAAAGATCCTGTGAAAACGCGTGTTGCAGTCCTCCAAGGCGGTCGCAGCGGCGAGCACGAAATTTCGCTCCGCTCCGCCAAGTCCGTCTCCGCCGCCCTCGAAGCCTCCGGCTATGAAGTCGTGCCGTACGTCATCTCGCTCGAAGGAAAATGGAGCCCCACGCCGATCTTCCCCGAACCAGGTGCCAACCCCGGCATCGACGTCGTCTTCCCCATCCTGCATGGAACTTTCGGCGAGGATGGCACCGTCCAAGGTCTTCTCGAACTCGCCGATCTCCCCTACGTCGGCCCCGGCGTCATGGCCTCGGCCATCGCCATGGATAAGGAAACGCTCAAGCGCGTCTGCGCCGAACGCGGCCTCCCGGTGACCGAGTATCTGACCCAGTATCGTGGCGCGCTCGACCCCTACGTGATCGAAGCCACCTTCGCCTATCCCGTCTTCGTCAAGCCGGCCAACCTTGGCAGTTCGGTCGGCATCTCGAAAGCGCACGACCACCCCGAACTTGTCGCCGCCCTCGAACTCGCCGCCCGCTTCGATTGGAAAATCCTCATCGAACGAACCATCGTCGGCCGCGAACTCGAATGCGCCGTCCTCGGCAACTACGACAACGCCCGGGCCTCGTCCCTCTGCGAAATCCTGCCTTCACGTGAGTTCTACGACTACGACGACAAGTATCTCCTCGATCTAGCGAAAACGGAACTCCCCGCCGATCTTGACCCCCAAGTCACCGCCGAACTCCAACGCATCGCCGTCGCCGCCTATCTCGCCTGCAACTGCGAAGGCATGAGCCGCGTCGATTTCCTTATGGAAGCTTCCACCGGGCGCGTCTATCTCAACGAGATCAACACCATCCCCGGTTTCACGTCCATCAGTATGTATCCCAAAATGTGGGAACACAGCGGCCTTTCCATGCCCCAACTCGTCGACGAGTTAATCCAACTTGCGCTCGCCCGCCATGAGCGCAAGAAAGCCACCCAGTTCACCCGATCCCAGTCCACCCAATGAAGACGTGCTGCCTACTGGCCTTGTTCGCCACGAGCCTGCTGCCCGCCCAAGAACCCGACGAATTGGCCAGCACCGTTAAGAAAATTCTCGATGTCTATGCGCTCGCCCGCGAGAACAACGCCGACCCCACGGACTCGACCAAGCTTTTCTACGAAGGCATCATCCCCGGCCTGCTCCGCAAGCTCGATCCCCACTCTGTCTTCCTCGATCCCGGCCAATTCGATCAACTCAAGCGCATGCAGCGGAGCGAGTCGAAGGGGTTCGGCAGCGTCGTCAGCATCCTCCCCGGCCGCGTCCAAGTGCTGCAGGCGATCCCCGGCGCACCGCTCGCCAAGGCCGGGATTTCGGCCGGCGATGAGATTCTGGCCATCAACAACATCGCCCTTGGTTCGCTCACTCCGGAACAACTGACGCAAGTCCTCGGCGAAGCCCGGCAGAATCGCGCCATCGTCCACGTCCGCAAGCCCGGCAACGCCCGGCCCATTCAGTTCACGCTCATTCCCGAAGAGATGCAGACGAGCTCCGTCGAACGGGCCTTTCTCTTGAAGCCCGGCTACGGCTATCTCCGCGTCACCAGCTTCGACGAGAAGACGGCGAAAGACATCCAAGCCGGCATCGAGAAAATCGGAGGCCAAGCCCTCCAAGGTCTCGTCCTTGATCTCCGCAACAACCCCGGCGGCGTCGTCGGTAGCGCCGTCGATACGGCCTCGCTTTTCCTCGACCCCGGCCAACTCGTTCTTACGGCCAAGGGCCGCCGCATGAACGGCGTCGAAAAAGTGCCCGCCACCGCGAAGCCCTACGGCTTCCGTATCGCGGTCCTCGTCAACGCGAAGACGGCCAGCGCCGCGGAAATCGTCTCCGGTGCCCTGCAAGATCACGACCGGGCGACCATCCTCGGCGAGCCAACCTTCGGCAAGGGCCTCGTTCAAAACGTGTTGCCGACCGCGCAATCTACTGGCGTAGCGCTCACCATGGCCTTTTACTACACCCCCAGCGGCCGCAGCATCCAGAAGCCCCTGCGGGACATGCAACTTGAACACACCACGGCCACGCCGCGCCTGGAATACAAGACCGATTCCGGGCGAATCGTTCGCGGCGGCGGCGGCATCGAGCCCGACCAAGCGGTGACCATGCCACCCTACCGCCGTCTCGAAATGGTGCTCGATTCGACCGGGGCTTTCGCTACGTTTGCGACCGAATACCTCCGTGCTGAGCGGCCCGCCCTCGCCGCGGGTTGGGCCCTGCCTAAACCCATCATCGACCGGTTTCGATCCTGGCTGAGCCAGAATAATATCCAGCCCAGCCTCTCCGACTGGTTCGCCAGCGCCGACTGGATCGAGTACCGTCTGCGCCAGGAGATCATGAACCTGGGCCTCGGCGTTGAAGAAGGCGACAAGGTCGAAGCCGAACGCGAGCCTTGGATCGTTGCCGCCCTCAACAGCATCTACAAATAGGTGATCGCTGCTCTTTTTACCCCTCTTACGCTGCGTGGCGTGACCTTTGACAATCGCGTCTTCGTATCGCCCATGTGCCAATATTCCGCCGTCGACGGCTTCCCGTCGGATTGGCATCTCGTCCACCTCGGCACCCGGGCTATCGGCACCGGTGCCGTCATCGCCGAAGCGACCGCCGTCCGCCCCGATGGCCGCATTACCCCCGGCTGCACCGGCATCTGGCAGGATGAGCACATCGCCCCCTGGGCCCGCATCGCGGCCTACATCAAGTCTCAGGGCGCGGTCCCCGGCATCCAACTCGCCCACGCCGGCCGCAAGGCCAGTACGGACGTTCCCTGGCGCGGTGGTGGTGCCTTGGCCGAAGGTTCCTGGCAAACGGTGGCCCCTTCCCCACTGCCCTTCAACCCGACTGACCCTACGCCCCACGAGTTATCCATTGACGAGATCGCGGCTCTCCTCGACGCGTACGTCGCCGCCACCCGCCGCGCCAAAGCTGCCGGCTTCGAACTCATCGAAATCCACGCCGCCCACGGCTATCTCCTGAACTCCTTCCTCTCGCCCCTGACGAACCAGCGGACGGACCGCTACGCCGATGGCCGCCTCGCGCTTTTCGAAGTCATCGCCGCGGTGCGCTCCGAATGGTCCGGACGCCTCTTCCTCCGCATGTCCGTCAGCGACTGGGTCGAAGGCGGCTGGACGATCGACGACACCGTCGCTCTCGCCCGCGAACTGCCCGCCCACGGGATTGATCTGCTCGATTGCTCCTCCGGCGGAAACAGCCCGCTGCAGCAGATCCCCCTCGGCCCCGGCTACCAGGTCGCCTTCGCAGCACAAGTTCGGCGAGAGACCGGTCTGCCCACTGGTGCCGTCGGCATGATCACATCCCCTGAGCAGGCCGACACCATCATCCGCACCGGCCAAGCCGACGCGGTATTTCTCGCCCGCGAACTTCTTCGCAACCCGCTCTGGGCCATCCACGCTGCTAAGGCCCTTCGCGCCACGCCCCGCACCCCGAACCAGTATCTCCGCGCCTTTTAAACGAGATTAACCACCACTTCCAGCTCCGCCGCTTCCTCGAAATGACGAAACCCCCGATCTCTCGTCAACAGTGGAATAGATCGGTTATTGCAAATCTGGGCTATTAGCGCATCCCCGAGCTGTGCCTCTCGACCCTTTCCCAGCACCTTCGCCCGTAGTACACCCGCACGTTTCCAGAACCCTGGCTGAACTTCAATCAACGGCAGTTCCAATAAGCTGCATGCCACATCTTCAAGTAACTCGGGATCGCTCAGAACCTCAGTCAAAAAACCGGCACCATGCAATTAGGCGATCCAGGTGCTGGAGTCCACCGCGATCATCGGCCCTCCTTCAGTTCCTCCCAACTGCGGCTAAACGTCACCTTGCCCCGCATCTCCCGCAGTCGAGCGTAGGCCTCCCCCGCGGCTAACAGCTCAAGTCCGTTTCGCACCGTTTGTGTGATCCCGCCCCCACTCGCCTTTTGCGCCCGCTGTAGCAGTTCGTCCGGAACTTCAACCGTAATTTTTCTTGCTCCTGCCATGTTTTAACGAATACCATACTCCACACCAGTACTCGATATGGTGCCCGCCGCGTCGGCATCGGGCACAAGAAGGAGGTCTTTTCTATGCCTCCGTCTCCTCCCATGCCCTCCTTAACCATATCGTCAGCGGAGCTGCGATCTGGTCTTCATGCTCCACCAATACCGTATGGGCGAACTTACTCCTCGATACCGGTCGCACCGTCTTCACCCACGGATGCTCCAGCCTCTCCGGCAAAAAAATACAAAGCTCCAGCGAATTCTTTCTTGTCTTGACGAAAAAGTAACACACCGACCGCGCAAACATCACCGCCTTGGCCGATGCATACACCCGCTGCGGCCCCAACTCCACCGCCGTCTCCCGTAACTTCCGCCAAGCCTCCAACAAATCACCTTCGAGGTGCCCCACCACCTCCGCCTCGGTCGCCTCCCGGCAGAAGTGCTCCTTGCTACTCCGCGAAAGCCACCGCTTACAATGCGGACACCGAATCGGAATCGAACTCTCTTTCGCCATCCTAACCTCCCGCCAACTCATTGGCTAACTCCACAAATCCCACCACCTCCACGTCCTTGGTCATCCAGTACCGGTCCGTTCCCCCATTCACGGCCAGCCGCCGCGTCGGCTGCACATCCTCGCACGCCAAATGAAAGCCCTTCTGCGGCCGAACCGAGTGCCCCCGTTTAATGTCGATCGCCCACTTCCCCCGGCCCGGAATCTCGAGCAGTAAGTCGATCTCCGCCCCCGCCGAAGTAGGGTAGTAAGTAGCCAAAGTACCCATCGGCACCGCCCCCAGTAGATTCTCGATCACAAACCCCTCCCAACTCATCCCCACCCCCGGATGCCCCGCCAAAGACTCATAGTCGCCCAGCCCCAATAACGCGTGGCAAATCCCCGAGTCCCGCACATAAACCTTCGGCGCTTTCACCAAACGCTTACCCGCATTCGAGAAATGAGGCTGCAGCCGCCGCACCAAAAGTAAGTTCACGAACAGGTCCACATACCGGGTCACCGTCGGCGCACTGATCTCGAGCGCCCCCGCCAAGCGGGAGGAGTTCAACTGCTCCCCCTGCGTATGCGCTAGCATCTTCCAAAAGCGGTTTAAGGTAGTAGCCGGAATACGCGGTCCGAACTGGGGGATCTCGCGCTCCAGGTACGTCACGATAAACTCCTCCCGCCAACTGGAACTCGCCTCGTCATCCGAAGCCAAATAGCTATCCGGGAATCCGCCCCGCACCCACAGCCGCATCAGGTCGTCGACCTCCAAGGCGTCCAGCGGTCCCAAGTCAACATGCGCAATCCGCCCCGCCAAACTCTCGCCAGATTGCCGCAGTAGATCCATCGAAGCCGATCCCAACAGTAAAAACCGCCCCGTCCGCTTCCCCCGCCGCCGACCCTCATCAATGATTCCCCGCAAGGTCTGAAACAGCTCGGGTGCGCGATGAATCTCGTCCAGAATCACGAGCCGATCCTCGAACTGACGGAAAAACTCCCAGGGATCGCTCAACTTTTCGCGGTCTCTCCCCGACTCCAAGGTACACCGATGGCCTCGCCTCGCCCAAGCCCAACGCCAGCGTCGTCTTACCCACCTGCCATGGGCTTGGGCGAGGCGAGGCCATCGGTGTACCTTGGAGTCGGGGAGAGACCGCGAAAAGTTGAGCGATCCCTGGGAGTTTTTCCGTCAGTTCGAGGATCGGATCGTGATTCT
>JANODS010000109.1:0-5383 GCA_031412835.1 Acidobacteriota bacterium
GCTCAATCCTATCTATCCGCCGAAGGACCCCGAAAACCCCCGCTGGTACAACTTTTCCTCCGCCATTGGCAATCAGTACTTCAAAGAGGGAACCCTCTTCGGCCTCAAGCTTCCGCCAACGGATTTTCGATGGCATGTAGCCAACACGCAACCCGCCGGTACCTCCGATACCTCTCGCTTTGCAACCGATCACATCTTCAATCCAAATGCGATCAACTCGATCGTCTACCTCGCGAATCGTCCGTCCCAGACCGAAAAAATGGCCGATGGCACCACTCGCCAAGTGCATCACATTCTCAAGGACGGCGCGGACTCGATAGGTACCGCCGGCGCGTCGCTCCGTGTATACGTAAACATCGGCATGTGTTCCGATTACTGGACCACCCTGCACGATCCCATTAGGGGCACGCAGATAGCGCAGAAGCCATTTCGCATCGCCCTGGCCCGGAAGGACTGCGCCGATTGGCGGGCCACCGAGGCCCTGATGGAGGGTGCCGAATCGTTCCTGAAAACGATCAAGCCTACAAGATTGGCGGATTCCAAGGAAAGTGCCGGCATGGTCTCGACGGATGTTGAACTACTTCGGCGCGGCGCCTTGGCTTTCGCCGATCGCTGTGCCGGGTGCCATTCGAGTAAGCAGCCACCAGATTCGGCGACGACGCCAGAAGCCAAGCGGGAATGGTTCCGCGCCGCTGTTGCAAAGCCTGACTTTCTCGAAAACAACTTCCTCTCCAACGACCGACGCTACTCCGTCGCCGAGATCGGTACCAACATTGGTAGAGCGATCGCGACCAACGCGATTCAGGGCCACGTCTGGGAGGAATTCTCCTCGCAGACCTACAAAGACCAGCCGGCCTCCGCCCCTTTGAAGGACTTATACAACCCCGTCAAACCGAGCAAGCCCATAACCTTCCAACCACCCGCGGGAGGCCGCGGCTACTATCGCGTTCCGACGATTGCCGGAGTGTGGGCGACCGCGCCCTTCTTCCATAACAATTCGCTGGGCACATTCAGTGGCGACCCGACGCTCTCAGGCCGCCTGGCCGCGTTCAATGACGCCATAGAGAAAATGTTGTGGCCCGACAAACGCTTGGGTGTTCAGTCCGTGTGGAGGACCTCGGTCGAAAGCGCGGTACCTCTCGAAAGCGGCTACCAACTGAAAGTCAAGAAAGGAACGCCCGTCAACTTACTCGCCAATATCAATGCGCCGGACCTGCAACTCCTGCGTAACGACAACTTCTTCACCCGGCTCATCGGTAGGTTACTCGGCACCGGATTGCTCAACAACGTCTTACTGCGCAACAATCTGTCACCTGATTTTGTAGTTGACCGCGGACATACCTTCGGCAGCGATTTAAGCGACGCCGAGAAGCACGCCCTGATCGAGTACGTACGGACTTTCTAAAAGTAAGGAGCCATCGCCATGGCGGATCGTATATTCGAAGCTCTGTCGTTCCGTAGTTTGACCATCAAGAACCGGCTCATCCGGTCGAACGTATCCGGCCGATTTGACAACTACGACGGCTCCGGGAGCCAAGCCCGCATTAATTGGGAAACACGATTTGCCAAAGGCGGCGTGGGGGCCATCATTTCTTCCTTTGTGCCGGTACATGGACGCGGAAGGATCCTGCCAAACTACGCCATGATGGATGCCGACGACAAAATCCCGTTCTGGCGCGAGGTGGGGAAACGCGTTCACGAGCACGATTGCAAGTTCATCATGCAACTCAGCCACGGCGGCAGACAGCGAGACATCCAGGGCGTGGAATATCCCGACAGCTGGAGCGCAACGGCGAAGCCAGATGGCCTGCACGGCTTCGTAGGCAAAGCGATGACCGAAAACGAGATCGCGCAGGTCGTGCAGCAGTTTGGCCAGGCCGCCGTTCGAGCTCAGAGTGCCGGGCTCGATGGGGTCGAACTCCATGGGGCAAATGGCTACTTGATTACGCAGTTCTTGAGCTCCGCCATTAATGACCGAACCGATGGATACGGTGGATCACTGGAGAATCGAGCGCGATTCCTGCTCGAAATTGTCCGCTCCATCCGGCAACGATGTGGTCGAAACTTTCATTTACAGATGAAGATCAGTGCCACCGAGAATAACAACGCCATGTCGCTCACTGAGCCGCGCGGTAACACGATCCAGGATTCGGTGCAGGTTTGCAAGTGGCTGGAAGCCGAAGGCGTAGATGCCATTCATGTCTCCAGCGGCAGCTTCTTTCCGCATCCGCGCAATCCGGCCGGCGACCTGCCGATCGAAGATTTCGTTCGCGTCTACGACGCTATGATCTCCAGCGGAAAGCACACGTTCAGGAACTATCTCTTACTCCGGAACGACGTTTCCGGCAAGCTATTCCACGACCAATGGGTTAAAGAACGGGGCAATGTCATCGAAGGCTTGAACCTGCCCGACGCCCACGCGATTAAAAAAGCCGTCACAATCCCGGTGATTTGTACCGGCGGATTTCAAACCGCGTCGGTCATCCGCGACGCGATCACTTCGGGCCAATGCGACGCCGTCAGCATTGCCCGTCCGTTGATTGCCAACCCGGACCTGCCAAAGCTTTTCGCCCAAGGCCTCGATCGGCCCCCGGTCCCCTGTACCTACTGCAACAAATGTCTGATCAACGCCGTTGAAAATCCGCTCGGATGCTACGACGAGACCCGCTTCACAACGCGGGAAGCCATGATCCACGACATCATGTCCGTGTTTAGTCCGCCCCCATTTCCGTAAGAATCTATACGTCCGTTGTGCGCGAGTTCATCAAACAGGGAGTCAGGCTTTAGTGCCTATTCAATGCCCAGAATACGAGTAAGCGACCGGCTGAACGCTGAATTAATCTCGACTCAAGCGGGTCCAGGGTCGGGATTGTCTAAATACTTTCGAGGGGACCTGGCGGCGTTTGTAGCGTCGGCTGAGTTAGTGCAGGCAGGCAACAAGCCCATCTCCTCTCTGTCCTCCTCGCCCATGGGCTTAGAGTTGGCTTTCCAAACCGGCGGCAGCTTTGGGGCAACCGGCGCTGAGTGGAATCTCGGGGTCGGCTCTCGATCCGTTGTAACCAGCGCACAAGCTGGCGAGACGATTGGCGGCGAGGACGTCTTTGGGCAGGCGATCCAAGTTCCTGCCGGCAAATCGTTCCTTGGCTTTTCCCTATCTCCCCGCTTGAGTGCCGGCATTGAAGTGGGTAAAGGAGATTTGACCTTTGGTTTCCAAGCCGGCAGCTCGTTTGAATACCGGGCCGGGAAGACGTTCGACCTCTCCGGCGGTGCCGGTCCCACTCTACTCGAAGCATTCACCGCCGTACTGAAGCACTCCATCGTACCTGGAGACGTTGCGGACCTTACGATGATGGCTCCCGGCGACCTCGTATCGCTGAGTGGCTCAGGGCAGTTCAAACTCTCGGCGAAGTTTGATCTGGCGGCCGCCATGAACCCGCTTGCGACACCCAAACTCGGCCTCGAAGCCATCGGGGCGTTGCAACTCAAAGCGGGTGCATCACTCACCGTGGGTGCCTCCATCGGCGTCAGCGGCAACTACCAGATCCGGGTGGCAAAACTGGATGCCGATCGCATCGCCCTCGGCTACTACAAGATGGCCGGTTCCGAGTTTCGGTTCGACGTCAACGCCTCCGCCGGAATTGAAGCCAGGCTCGGAGACCGGGAGTTTCTCACCAAACTCTTGACTGGCTTGTCCAGCGCTCCCAAAGCAGAGATCGCTGAGCTCGTGGATGTCGGCCTTTCCGATGCGCAGATTACCAGCATCCAAGCAGCGATCGAGGCCAGTATCCAACGATCCTTATCGCTCTCCCTAATGGCCGGGTTCGCGCAAACCGCGACGAACGAATCAGTGTTCGAGTATGAATTCGACTTGAGCCGCCTGGATGACACGGGCAAGGAGGCTCTGCATCACGCCCTCGACGGCGATCTGGCCGCCCTCACACGGGTCGAGCCAGACGAACTTCCGGCTGGTATCCGGCTAGTGCGGAGCCAGCTACAGACGATTCGCAAAAAATCGTTTACTTGGAAGATCAACCTGCTCGGCATCGTGAACGTGATGCACTTCACCGAGTTCATCCGAACGGGCAAAGTCTTGTTTGAGCCGTCCTCTGGTGAACTCTTCATTACCGATTCGATAACCCATAAAGAGATCCTGGTCAAAACCCGGCCCCTCGAAACAGATACCCAGAAGCTGCGAAAGCTGCTGATGCAATCGATGGTGCTGACGGCGGCTTACCGGGTCGCAGGCTTGCGGAAGTTTCTCAGCTTCGAGTCGACGCAGAGCTACTTTGACCAGGTGCCAAACCTGCGCAGACAGGCAACGTCGGATTATCTCGATCATTTCCTGGCGCTTGGTTTGATCGCGGCTCCTGAAAAGGACTCGTTCCTGGCCGCTCCCTCAGCCGGAGCAGGTAGCTTGTTCCTGGAATTGGCCTTGGATGATGCCGCCTTCCGCGCTGCACTCCTGAACCCAGCCGGACAAGCATTGCCGCAAGCGTCGTACGACGCGATCGGCCGACGCTCCATCCTCAGTCTGATCTTACCCGGCGATGAGAATGACTACCGGTGCATCCCCATGCAGGATGACAATCTGTGGCGACAGATGACCGAACTCGGTCAGTTTGCAATGCGAGCCGCCATGCCAGCCGCTCTCCGCGGCGACGTCCGGTTCGCCTTGATCCAACATGACTACACCGTCATTCGCTGGTGGTCCGCCGCCATGAGCGCCGCATCGGCCCAGGTAGCGGCCATGCTGCAGTTCCTGAATGGCGCGGACCCCGAAACGCTGAAGGACAACAACCTGTTCAAAAAGCAGCGCGACCAGCTCACGAATGCACTGGCCGAGGTGGTCAAGAATTCACAGCCAGACTTCCTCGACGCGTGGGGACTGATCGCGATGGACGCCGCCGCTGGCCAACGCGGAAAAGTTCGAGCCACGTTGCTGACCAAGTCCGGATTCCTCGTCAAGAGCCGCCCCTAACCCTAGTTTCTAACCTCCTGGAGTTCCCGTGCCTAAGCCATTTCATGAACTGAGCCTGGAAGAGTTTTCTGATCTAGTCGATCACTTTGAGTTTTCGCGGCGGATTGAGTCCGTGCACCTGCATCACACCTGGAGGCCTAATCACGCGATCTTCGCGGCCAACGAGCCACTCGACGTGATCGAAGGAATGTTCGTTCTCCACACCCAGACCAACGGGTGGAGCGACATCGCCCAGCATGTGACCATCGATCCGCGCGGAGTGATCTGGACAGGCCGCGATTGGAACCGTCCACCAGCCAGCGCGACCGGCTTCAACGGCAATGCCGATGCCGGACCCTTCATGCTCGAGCTGATAGGAGATTTCGACGAGGGCAAAGATTCCTTCGATGGAGAGCAGAAGAAGGC
>JANODS010000110.1:0-4070 GCA_031412835.1 Acidobacteriota bacterium
ATCCCGCTGGGCGTCGTCGGAGGGATCAAGGTCGAGGCCAGCCCTTGGGTGGAGGACAACCTTTGGGTGCTGATGATGATCGAAAGCGAACCGATGATCACGGGTATGATCGGGAACCTCGATCCGCTGAAACCGGAGTTCCGCGAGTATCTTGATCGGTACCGGAAGAACAAACTGTTCCTGGGAATTCGGTATGGCAACGTGTGGCCGGTGCATGACATGGTGGCCGCGATTGAGCGACCGGAGCTGATCGAAAATATGAAGGCTTTCGCGGCGACGGGGCTGACGCTGGAAGTGGCTAATCCGCGCGTTGATCTGACGCGGGCTACGCTTCGGTTGATTGATAAGGTTCCTGATCTGCGGGTGGTGTTGGGCCATCAGCAGGCGTTGGGGATTCCTGCCGACCCGGCGGTACGGAAGCAGTATACGGCTGACCTGGAAGAGCTTCGGAAGCGGAAGGTCTACGTCAAGATGTCCGGGCTGTATCGGCCGAAGACCGCCGTGGCGGGGAGCGCTCCGGACCCGAACGACTATAAGCCGGTCGCCGACTTTCTGTGGGACATTTTCGGCGAAGATTATCTGATTTTCGCGGGACGGAACAAGGCAGCAATCGAGATTTTGCAAGGCTACTTTCTGGCGAAGAGCCGTGGGGCGGCGGAGAAATACTTTTGGAAGAATTCGATTGCCGCGTTTCGGTGGATCCATCGAGACCCGGGGCAGCCGCAACTACCCGCCTAGCGAGTGGGGGCGGGTCCGAATTGGGGGTCGAAGCCGGTGACCGTTGTGATGTAGAGCACGCGGCTACAGTTCTCGCAAGCCATGAAGGGTTGTGAGGCTCGGAGTTCCTGCCACATCTGCGGGCGAATCTCCATAAAGCAGGCTTGGCACTGGGCGTTGACGACCTCGGCGGCGACGATGCCGTTTTTGTGCTTGCGGCGGAGGCGTTCGTAAAGCGATGCAATGGTCGGCTCAAGACTCTTCAGGGTCGTCTGGCGCTGCTCTTCAAGAGCGGCCATCTCAGCCTTGCCGGCTTTGTGGCGCGTGAGGGCTTGAGCGCGTTCGAGTTCGAACGTCTTCTGCATTTCGAGGAGCCGGACTTTGGCCGCTTGGACGTCGCCGCGGAGTTGCTCTTCTTCCATCAGCAGTTCGAGTTCGCGTTCCTCGGCCTTGACGATCTCGGATTCGGCCCACGTGATTTCGTGTTCGAAGGCCTGGGATTGGGTCTGGGTTTGCGCCTCGTTCAACTGCTTCTTCAGCTTGATGATTTTGGACTTGTGGAGCTCGACGCTGCCTTCGAGCTTGCGGCGCTCGGTCTCATCGGCCTTCAGGCTGGCCTGGAGCGATTCGAGGTGCTTGCCGTGGGTGGTGCCGTCCTTCGTGAGGGCGTCGAGGCGCTTGGGGAGTTCGAGGAGTTCGGCCGTGAGACGGGCCAGCGACTGGTCGAAATCTTGCAGCCGGATTAGCGCTTGGACTTCAGGTTGCATGTTCTTTAGCGGAGTCTAACACGCAAGCGGGCTAAGGGACGTTCGAGGGCTTCGGCGGCCAGCTCCATCTCCTCAACTTTGAGGAGGCGGCAGGCGAAGTAATAGACAGTGAGACCGAGGGGGATGGAGACGGCGAGATCGACGAGATAGCGCGGCTGGCCGGCTGGGAACTGTTGGCCGACAGCCCATGTGGTGGCGGAGACGGCGGCGAACATGACGGCGGCGGCAGCAACGATTTTGCCGACGCTTGAGAGCAGGGCGCGGCCGTAGATGCCGGTGATGCGAGTTTTCAGGATCGTGAGCAGGATGAGGCTGCCCGTGATGGCGACGGCGGAGGTGGAAAGCGCGAGGCCGGCGAGGCCGAAGCCGGTTTGCGAGGTCATGGCGGAGACCACGGCGTAGTTGATGCCGATGGACCCGAGGCTGACGAACATCGGCGTGCGGGCGTCCTTGAGGGCATAGAAAGCAGGCACGAGAACTTTGAGGGCGCTGTAGCCGGCGAGGCCGATGGCGAACCAGCCGAGGGCGAGGGCCGTCTGATGGGTGTCGTTTGCGTTGAACTCGCCTCGCTCGAAGAGCGCCCCGATGATGGATGGGCCGAGGACGAAGAGGCCGACGGAGGAGGGGATGGTGAGCAGGAAAACGAGGCCGAGGGAGCGGGAGAGGGTGCGGCGGAAATCGTCCATGTCGCCGCGGGCGGCGCTGCGAGAGATGGCGGGCAAAGTGGCTCCGCCGATAGCGACGCCGAACAGGCCGAGGGGAAGCTGCATGAGGCGGAAAGCGTAGCCGAGCCAGCTCATGCCGCCGTTGATTTCGGAGGCGAAGCTGGTATTGACCATGACATTGATTTGGACGGCGGCGCTGCCGAGGATGGCGGGGCCCATGAGGCGGAGGATTTGGCGCAGGCCGGGGTGGGACCAATCGATGGCCGGACGATAGACGAAGCCGCTGCGGACGAGGGCGGGGATCTGGGAGCCGAGTTGGATGAAGCCGCCCGTGAGGACGCCCCAGGCCATGCCTTCGATGGGGGGGATGCCGAGATAGGGGCCGGCGAGGAGGCCGAGGCTGAGGCCGACGGCGAGGGAGCCGACGTTGAACAGCGAGGAGGAGAGAGCGGGGAGGGCAAATTGGTTGCAGGCGTTGAGGATGCCCATGGATTGCGCGGCTAGGGCGACCAGGAGGAGGAACGGGCACATGATGCGCGTTAGGCGGACGGCTAGTTCGTGCTTGCCATCGAGTTGGCGGAAGCCGGGGGCGAGGAGGTCGACCATCTGCGGGGCGAAGATCATGCCGAGGAGGCAGAGGAGGCCGACGACGATGATGATGGCGGTGGCGACGAGGTTGGCGAGGTGGGCGGCTTCTTCCTTCGACTTCTTATGCAGGGCGTCGACGAAGGTGGGGACGAAGGCGGAGCTGAGGGCGCCTTCGGCGAAGAGGTCGCGGGTGAGGTTGGGAATGCGGAAGCCGAGGATGTAGGCGTCGTAAGCGGCGGTGGCACCGAAGTAATGCGCGAGCGCGATTTCGCGAACCAGGCCGGTGATGCGGCTGGCGAGTACGGCGATACTGGTGACCCCGGCGGAACGGGCTACCGACTGGCTGGACGATATCGGGCCGGGAATCTCGGTGGCATTGCTGCTCACTTACGCTCCGTATTGTTCAAGGAAATGGGCGACCGTGACAATGGCTTTGTAGTAGTTGTCGACGGCAAACTTCTCGTTGGGTGAATGGAGGCCATCGTCGGGCAGGCCGAAGCCCATGAGGATGGTGGGGATTCCGAGGTGCTGGGCGAAGTCGCCGACGATGGGGATGGAACCGCCACCGCGGACGAAGACGGTTTTGCGGCCGAGGGAATCGGCAAAGCAGCGGGCGGCGACGGCGATGGCGGGATGGTCGGGATTGACGAGGAGGCCGGGGCCACCGCTCAGAAGACGGACTTCGATGGAAACGCCTTCGGGGGCGTGGGCGGCGGCCCATTTACGGAACGAAGCCACGATGGTGTCGGGGTCCTGATCAGGGACCAAACGCAGGGAAACTTTAGCGACAGCTTTGGCGGGGATGACGGTTTTGGCACCGGCGCCGGTGAAGCCGCCGGCGATGCCGTGGACTTCAAACGTGGGGCGGGCCCAAGTTTTCTCGAAAGTGGAACGGCCGGGTTCGCCGGTGAGGGCGGAGGAGCCGACTTCTTTGAGGTACTCGGCTTCGTCGTAGGGGAGGCTGGCCCAGCTTTCGAGTTCAGCGGGGGAGGGGGGGGCGACGGTGTCGTAGATGCCGGGGATTTGGATGGTGCCGTGGTCGTCCTTGGCTTTGGCGAGGAGTTGGGCGAGGCCGTAGACGGCGTTGGGCGCGGCCCCGCCGTAGAGGCCGGAGTGGAGGTCGCGGCTGGGGCCCGTGGCTTCGACTTCCATGTAGACGAGGCCGCGAAGGCCGACGGTGAGGGTGGGCAGGCCGGGGGCGTAGAGGGCAGTGTCCGAGACCAGGGCAACGTCGGCTTTCAGCTTTTCCGGATTTTCGGCGACGAATTTGGCGACCGATTTGCCGCCGATCTCTTCCTCGCCTTCGATCAGGAATTTGACGTTGAGGGGGAGG
>JANODS010000111.1:0-8417 GCA_031412835.1 Acidobacteriota bacterium
TCGGGATGGGGATGGAGGCAAATTTGTAATCCTGGCTGGCGACGGCGAGGGTGCCTTGAGCGCTCGGGTCGGCTTGAGCGAAGAGGGAGGCGAGGGCGAAGAGAGATAGGATGGCGAAGCGCATGTTAGTTGGTGACCGCATTGGAGGGGGTGGGGCGGGGGGCGGGGCCGAGAACGATGGCGCGGGGGCTTTGCTGGACGTTGATGCGGGTGGCGGAGAGTTCGCCCGTATCGGCGTTGACGAGGGCGATCTGATTGAGGCTGGTGTTGGCGACGTAGACGAGTTTGCCGTCGGCGGAAACGGCGGCGGCCATGGCGAGGCAGCGGGGGGCGGGGCATGGGGGCAAATCGGTTGATCGAAGTACGGAGTTGCGTTGTAAGTCGACCGTGGCTAGCTTGGGGCCGTAGCCGGGGATGTAGGCGCGGGTATTGTCGTCGGAGAGGGCGATTCCGGCGGGACTGACGGGGAGGGCGAGGCGATCTTCGACCGCTCCGGTGGTTAAGTTCACGCGGGCGAGAGTTGGGATGGCCGAAGAGACGACCCAGGCGGTTTGGCCATTGGCGCTGAGCGCCAGGGAGACGGGGGAGTTGGGCATCGGGAGGGTGGAGAGGACGGGGTTGAGGTTGGTGCCGATGCGGGTGGGGTCGATGGTGCTGAGGGTGCTGGAGTAGGTGTTGATGACGTAGACGCGATTGGTGGCGGTTGCGACGGCAACGGCGGCTGGACCGAAGCCGACGCGGAGGGTGGTTTGCAGTTGGAAGGTGGCGGCGCTGTAGACGGCGAGGGCGGCGTTGCCTTGGAGGGTGACGTAGATGCGGGTGGCATCGGCGGCGATGCCTTGGGGCAGTTGGCCGATGGCGAAGGTGGTGACGACGGCGTTGTTGGCGGTGTTGTAGACGACGACGAGGTTGCCGTTGGGGTTGGTGGCGTAGAGGCGGGTGCCATCCGGGGAGAGGGCGAGGCCGGCGGGGGAGAAGCTGGCAAAGACGGGTGGGGCGACGGTGTTATCGCGGGTGTTGACTACCGAGATGGTGTTTGAATTTTGATTGGCTACGTAGAGAAACGGTTGGGCCAAGGCGACGGCACAACTGGCCGCGAGTAGAAAGCTTATGCGGTGCAGGCAGCGGGGGGCAGGGATCATGATTTCTCCTGGAGAGTGACTTAAAGAATACTGTAAACGAAATTTGGTGGACAGGTTGATAGAAACTTGCTTTCGGCCGTGCGAGGCGGTGGCTGGCGGTTTCGATAATAGTTGAACGACGCGCAACTTTGGAAACAATGGCCCGATAACCTAATCATGTTCCGACCTTTCCGTTTTGCATTAATCTTTGCATTAATCGTTCCCGTTGCTTTGGCCCAGACGCCCGGCGTGCCGATCCCCGACGTGCCGCCCGGGTTAATCCGCAATAATTCGGCGCGCACCTTCCTGGACCCCGCGCCGGCTACTGTTCAGATGATTTTCTCGTCCGAGTATATGTCGGGACTAAAACCCGGTGACTTAATTACCGGGTTTCAACTCCGAAGCGGCTGGAACGCGACGGCAGCACCCCTGAACCCGGTGAACTTTCGGGATTACCAGATCACGGTCGGCAGAACATCAGGAGCGTTACGGGAGATTTCGACCATCTTCGGAAACAACTTTGGGCCGGATCGGACGGTCGTTCGAACGGGGCCTTTGTCGCTCCCGGCGCTCTCGTTGCCGGGAGGTGCGGCGGCGGACCCCTATGGGTTGGTGATCGCGTTCAACACACCCTATACCTATCGAGGTGGCGATTTGATCTTTCAGGTGAACCATACCGGGGTCGGCGTGGGCGAGACGAGGGCTCTGACGACGAGCTTGATTCTCGATTCTCGCTATGGCCGGGTTGTGGCCAACATCGGCGATGGCAGCGCCACTCGCGGGTCCGAATTGCTCGACGGGACCGTTGAGGTTCGGCTGCGGATACAAGGATCGGGGCCGTTCTTTTCGAGCGCCGGGGTGGTGAACGCGGCGAGCGGGCGGGGCAGCGGGGTTTCGCCGGGGCTGATCACTGCGATTTACGGAGTGAATCTGGGACCCGATGCGCTGGCTCTGGGCGGGCTGACGGCGGATAACTCGCGGTTTGGTACGACGGCAGGAGGGACCCGCGTGTTGTTCGACGGCGTGCCGGCGCCGGTGATCTACAGCTCAAGAGGGCAAGTTTCGGTGATCGCGCCGTATTCCCTGGCGGGCCGGTCGTCGACAAATGTTGTGGTGGAGCGGGCTGGGGTGAGGGCGGCCGATGTTACGATTCCGGTGGTCGCGGCGTTGCCGGCGATCTTCACGGCGAACCAATCGGGTACGGGACAGGGCGCGATTTTGAATCAAGATGGAAGCATCAACTCGGCTTCCAACCCGGCCGCCCCTGGCTCGATCATCGTACTCTTCGGGACTGGCGAGGGACAGACGTCGCCGGCCGGGGTGGACGGACTACTGGCGACGGGATCGGCGCTGCCGCGTCCGTTGGCGCAGCCGACGAGGGTTACGTTGGGCGGGCACGCCCAGGCCGAAGTTCTCTATTCGGGGGCGGCACCCGGGCTGGTCGCGGGACTTTGGCAGATCAATGCAAGGATACCGACCAACGTGGCGACAGGCCCCGCGGTGTCAATCGTGCTGCGGGTTGGCGAGGTCGCCAGTATCATCGGGGTGACGGTCGCGATTCGCTGAGGGGCTACCGCGTTCCGGTCAGCTTGAACCGCAGGGTCATCTCGTCCTTGGTGCCGATGGCCCCCAGCGCGGCCTTTGCCGGTTTGATGCCGAAATCGGTCATTTTAAAAACTGCGGAGCCTTCGAATTTCCCCTCCGCTACTTTCTTGGCGATCACAGTCACCGGCTTGCTAATGCCGCGAATGGTCAAATTCCCGGTGACTTTCTCGCCATCGACGGCGGTGGATACAAAGGTCACCGTCGGGTGCTTCGCCACGTCCAAGGTCTCCTTGCCGAGGGTCCATTCGAGCACCTTCTTCTGATCCTTCTCACTCAGCCAGGTGTCAAAGCATTGCAGCGCTTTGGCTTCGAACCGTAATTCTACTTTCGCGGGGCTTTCGCTGAAAGTGCCCGTGAGTTGGGGGAAGCGGAACCAATGGCGTTTTCCGTTCATGATCCCGGTCTTCTCGACGTAGAGATCGACGGTGTTTTCGGTGGCGGGAGCCAGTTTCCAATCGGCAGCCCAGGCGGCGGTCGCCAGGAAAAGGAGACAGAACATTCGCATACCCTTTAGACTAGTCTCTTGCGCATTGGGATACACACCTCTTCATCCGGGTCGCTCGAAAAAGCTGGCCTGAAGGCTCATGAACTGGGGGCGAACTGCTTCCAGATCTTCTCGGGCAGCCCGCGTACCTGGGCGGCGCCTCCGCCGGACCCCGCGGCAGTTGGTCGGATGCGAGAGGTGCGGGCGAGGCTGGATTTGCAGCCGCTGGTGATCCATGCGAACTACCTGATCAACCTGTGTTCGATTGATCCGGCGATTCGGCCGAAATCTGTCAACGCGTTTCGAGGCGAGGTGGAACGGGCGCTGATCATTGGCGCCGAGTACCTGGTCGTCCACCCTGGGTCGTCGAAGGACCAAACGCCGGAGTCGGCGATTGCCGCCTTTAGCGTGGCCTTGGTCGAGGCCTGCCAGGGGCTGACCAGCGACCACCTGACGATTCTGCTGGAGAACACGGCGGGGCAGGGAAACGTGCTGGGTTCGAAATTGATCGAACTATCCACGATGCGGGAACTCGCCGGGTCGAACGTGGCTCTCCAGATCGGCTACTGCCTGGATACCTGTCACTCTTACGCCGCGGGTTACGACATCGCCACGGCCGAAGGGCTCGCCGCTTTTATCGGTGAAGCGGAAGCGACGATTGGCCTCGCCAACGTCCCGATCATCCATACGAATGACAGCCAGGGAGCCCTCGCTTCGAAGCTTGATCGCCATGCCAACATCGGCGAAGGCTATATTGGAAGAGAAGGCTTTCGTCGCATTCTAAACCACCCGGTTTTGAGCCAAAAAGCCTTTATTCTCGAAACCCCGATCGATAACGAAGGTGACGACCAGAAGAACGTCGACGCCCTCTGGAGCCTCTCTACCAAGCATGCCCGAAAGAACGTATAGCCACCAGGAACTCGAAGCGAAATGGTCCGCCCGCTGGGCTGCCGACCCCACGATTTTCGCCGCCGAGCCGAATAGCTCCAAGCCGAAATACTACGTCCTGGAGATGCTTCCGTACCCGAGTGGCACGCTGCACATTGGCCACATTCGGAACTATACGATTGGCGACGCCCTGGCCCGTTTCAAATGGATGCGCGGGTATAACGTGCTGCATCCCATGGGTTGGGATGCGTTCGGTCTGCCTGCTGAAAACGCCGCGATCAAGAACAATCGCCATCCGCACGAGTGGACCAACTTCAACATCGCCGAGATGAAGCGGCAGCATCGCCGGATGGGCTTCAGCTACGATTGGTCCCGCGAGATATCCACCTGTGAGCCCGAATATTACAAGTGGAACCAGTGGTTTTTCACCCGAATGTGGGACAAGGGTCTCGTATACCGGAAGCAGGCGCTGCTGAACTGGTGTTCGGAATGCGCGACGGTGCTGGCCAATGAGCAGGTGGTGAATGGCTGCTGCTGGCGGCATGAAACGATCCCGGTGGAACAGAAAGAGCTGACGCAGTGGTTCATCAAGATCACGGCCTACGCCGACGAACTTCTGAACGAAATCGGCAACCTCGAAGGCGGATGGCCGGACCGTGTGTTGGCCATGCAGCGCAACTGGATCGGGCGGAGCGAAGGTGCCGAGGTTGATTTCACGGTGGCTGGTTCCGGGGAAAAGATTCGCGTGTTTACGACGCGGGTCGACACCATTTTCGGGGCCACTTGTGTGATCCTCGCGCCGGAGCACGACCTCGTTAAGCAGTACGTCACCGGGGATAACGCTGTCGCGGTAAAGGCGATGATCGACGCCCGCGCCACGCAAGGCCTGGGCGAGGTGGAGAAGGTTGGCATTGATACCGGGCTGCGGGCGATCAACCCGTTCAGTGGGGAGCCGGTCCCGGTGTGGGTGGGCAACTTCGTACTTTCCGGGTACGGCACCGGTGCCATCATGGCGGTTCCGGCACACGATGAACGCGACTTCGAGTTCTGCTCGAAGTACGAGATACCCATCGTACCCGTGGTCCGGCCAGCGGAAGGCGAACTGACGCTTCCGTTCACCGAGTACGGCATCTCGCAAAATTCCGGGCAATGGTCTGGCTTAGCCACGGCGGACGCGCGGGCCCAGATGGCGGCCCACGCCAAGGCTAATGGCTTCGGCGAAACCGCGATTACGTTCCGCATTAAGGATTGGGGTATTTCGCGCCAACGTTACTGGGGCACGCCGATTCCGATGATCCACTGCGCCACCTGCGGCGTGGTGCCGGTGCCGGATAAAGATCTGCCGGTGATCCTGCCAAAGGACGCTCAACTTACGGGAAAAGGCGAAAGTCCACTCGCCCGCACACCCGCCTTTGTCAACGTTGACTGTCCAAAATGCGGCGCGCCTGCGCGGCGGGAAACCGACACGATGGATACGTTCGTCGACTCCTCCTGGTACTTCTATCGCTACTGCGACAACCACAACAGCGACGCCCCGTTCAGTTCGGAAGCGATCAAATACTGGTTCCCGATTGACCAGTACATTGGCGGTGTCGAACACGCGATTCTTCATCTGATCTACTCGCGGTTTTGGACGAAGATGATGCGCGACCTTGGGCTGATCTCGAACGATGAGCCCGCGGCCCGACTTTTCACGCAAGGAATGGTGATCAAGGACGGCTCGAAGATGTCCAAGAACAAGGGCAACGTCATCAGCGCCGATACGATGATGGACGAGTTCGGTGCCGACACGGGCCGACTGTTCGAACTCTTTGCCGCGCCGCCGGAACGTGACCTGGATTGGACCGACTCGGGGGCCGAAGGGGCCGCCCGCTTCCTCGGCCGCGTGTTCCGTTTCGTCACCCGCAATGTTGATCGGCTGAACGAGGCCGGCGAACCGGGCGAGGCGGATCGTAAAGTTCTGCGCAAGCTGCACCAGACGATCCGGAAGATCACCGAGGATTTCGAAAGCCGATGGCATTTCAATACCTCGATCGCGGCGTTCATGGAGCTGGTTAACGAGCTCTACACGCACGAGGCTGCTCTTGCCCCGTCCACTCGGCGCGAGGTGCTGGAAAAGATCGTCCTGCTCCTGGCACCCTTCGCCCCTTTCATCTGCGAAGAGATGTGGGAAGAGATGGGCCGCTCGGGGCCGGTGTTCAAGCAGCCTTGGCCCGTCCACGACGAGTTGCTCGCTCAGGAAGCAGGTGACGACATTGTCTTGCAAGTCAACGGCAAAGTGCGTAGCCGCGTTATGGCCCCATTAAACGCCGACAAGGACGAACTCGAGAAGCTCGCCCTAGCCGACGAAAGAGTGAAGAGCTTGACGGAAGGGAAGACGATCATAAAGATAGTCGCCGTCCCCGGCAAGCTCGTCAACGTGGTGGTGAAGGGTTAGCGCTTCCGGCGGCGTGCCAAGAACAGCGCCGCGAGCCCACTCAGGCCGGTAAGCCAGGTGGTCGGCTCGGGCACCGAGGAAATCGCCAAACCGGTAACGGTTCCGCTCAAGGCTCCCAAGTTTGTCGCCGCTCCAGTTGAAAGATTGATGGAGTATAGGCTGCTTACGCCTTGACCGTTCGTTAAGGAAGCAAACGCCATCCCCGAGGACGAGATGTCAAAACCAACCATATTGGTGGTGTCCACTCCCAGAAGGCCAATCGTCGTCACGATGCCACCGTTCGGCGACGGCGAACCGTTTACGCCACCAATCATAACAAGCGAATCCGTCCCGGAATCGATGCCGAAGAGCGTGGTCTGCGTCGCACCCGCGTAGTTGTTGGTGTAAGCGACGCCCGCTACCGTGGAACCCGCGGTCAAGTCGGTATCCCGCATCACCAGTGCGCCGGTCAATTGATTGAACCGGTAGCTGTCCATTCCGGTACCGATCACGCGCAAACGGTCCGGAACAGGGTTGAAATCCACGCCAAACGCCGCCGATGCGGAAGAAAAGGCGGCCCCGGGTCCGATCTGGCTGGCCAAGCCAGAAATCGAGTTAATCGAATAGATCCGCCCGTCCGACCCGAAGCCGTAAAGTAAACCATCCGCTGGCCGGAAATCAATTCCGGACAGGCTTGTGCCGGTCTGTAGGCCGGTAATCGTGGACGAAGAGACAACGGTACCCGGCGCGGAGCTATCGATGCGCAGGAGTTGACCGCCAGTCGTCGTTAAAAAAATCGGAATCGCGAATAAAGGCATCGCTACGGCCGAAGCCAGCGAGAGTAGGAGTGTTTTTAGAGTTTGCATACCCGTACTCTTGGAGTACGAGTACTAGCGCGAAACGGATTTGCGTTTTTTAACAATAAACCACCAACTCATCGCGCCACCGATCGCGGTGGTCATCATGACCTTCGCCCAATCGATGTCTCCGAAGATGAATCGGTTGATGATAATCGTGCCCAGGCAGATCCCTAGCGCGATGCCGAAAATTCCTTTACCGGGGTGCTGCTCCATACTCCGAGCCTAGACCGGAAGCGGCTTCAGTACCATACGGCAATCGCCTCAGTTCCACCGCCGGAATCCCCCCACCTTCATCGCGTCCGTTATGCTGGGTCTTGGCGCTTTTTGAGTTCGAACTGACTCCCGCCGAAGCCGTCACTCCGTGGGGCCCTCCTAATGCCCCGGAGTTGCCGTGGTACGCGCTCACCGATGGACGGTTTTCGATCAACGCGGATGGCGACTTGCCGCTGGGGGAAGGTGTTTCCTTTTACATCGCCCAGATCTGGGAGTCTTTGTTGGACGTCCAGCGCGGTGAGTCTTCGACGCTGAATCTACGCTTCCTCAAAAACGCGCCCGAAGTAACATTCACGTCGACAGCGGACACCGTTCGCATTTCGTGGCCCAGCGGTTCCTGGGAGCTTCCAGAGGAGCGCTTTCGCGCCGAAATGCGAGACTTTCACGAGCGATTGTTCGCCGCGATGGCTCGGCGGGCGTCCTTCGGCGGACCCCTGTTTGAGTCCGACCAAGCCCTGCGTTATTTATGGCTGAAGTAAGTACTCCCGAATTACGCGTTCGTTCATTTCGTCGAAGAATCGGTAGTAATACTGGGAGCCGCTCCGTTTCACGATGTTACCGTTCCAGTCGGTGGGCTGAACCCAGCGAACGGTTCGCCCTTTGGCCAAATCTTCGAGATCCCAACTTAATAGGAACCCGGGGATGACGGCGTCATGCAGAAACTTGTGAACCGGGGAAGCGAGAGCACTAGCGAGGCTATAGGGGGCTCGCTCCAGCCACAATTTCCCGAGTCTTGGCTCGGCCGCGCTCGCCAGGAGCATCCACACGGC
>JANODS010000112.1:0-1275 GCA_031412835.1 Acidobacteriota bacterium
TTACGGGCTTCGAAGAGTTCGACGACGCGGGGCAGACCGCCGGTGATGTCCTTTGTTTTGGACGTGGCGCGGGGGAGCTTAGCGAGGACGTCGGCGGCGTGCACTTTGTCGCCATCGCGCACCATAAGGTGGGCGTGGGTCGGCATCATGTACCGCTTTTCGTCAGCTTTATGACCACCTTCCGGGCGGATGATCAGCATGGGCTGTTTCTTCGATTCGGGCGCATCGACGACAACAAGTTGGGAGAGGCCGGAGACTTCGTCGACCTGTTCGGCCAACGTAATGCCTTCCTCCATGTCCTTGAAGTGGACGATACCGCTGATTTCGGTGAGGATCGAGAACGAGTAAGGATCCCAATCGAGCAGGACTTCGTTGGCGGTGACGGGGGCCCCATCGGCGAACCGGATGTGGGCACCGTAGACGATCTGGTAGCGTTCGCGTTCGCGGCCCTTGTCATCGACAACGGCGATGATGCCGTTGCGGTTCATGGCGATGATTTCGCCCTTGAGGTTCAACGCCGTATTGACGCCAACGTACTTGACGAAGCCGGAGGTTCGAGCGTCCTGCGTGTTCTGTTCGGATGCGCGGGTGGCCGCGCCGCCGATGTGGAAGGTTCGCATGGTGAGCTGGGTGCCCGGTTCGCCGATGGACTGAGCAGCGATGACGCCGACCGCTTCACCGCGTTCGACGAGGCGACCGGTGGCGAGGTTACGACCGTAGCAGAGTTGGCAAACGCCGCGCTTGGATTCGCAGGTGAGCACCGAACGAATCTTGACGCGTTCGATACCGGCGGCTTGAATCTGGCTGGCCAGGGTTTCCGAGATCTCCTGGTTGACGCCGACGATGAGCTTGGCTTCGAAGTCGAACTGGTTTTCGAGGACCACCCGGCCGACGATGCGGTCCCGGAGCGGTTCGATGACTTCGCCGGCTTCGACGATGGGCTCGACGTAGATGCCGTCGGAGGTGCCGCAATCGAATTCCGAGATGATGACATCCTGAGCGACATCGACGAGGCGGCGGGTGAGATAGCCGGAGTCGGCCGTTTTGAGGGCCGTATCGGCGAGACCCTTACGCGCACCGTGGGTCGAGATGAAGTATTGAAGAACGTTCAAGCCTTCGCGGAAGTTGGCAGTGATGGGGGTTTCGATGATCTCGCCGGAGGGCTTGGCCATGAGGCCGCGCATGCCGGAGAGCTGACGAATTTGCTGCTTGGAACCACGAGCGCCGGAGTCCGCCATGATGTAGATCGGGTTGAGGTAGCGACCAGTGCGGTCG
>JANODS010000113.1:0-3585 GCA_031412835.1 Acidobacteriota bacterium
GACGATGATAGTCGCGCTCTCCCTCAGCCTCCTCGCTATCGCCTCCTACGTCCGCTTCCTCGATTCGAACCGCCTCGCCTGGGGCTGGTACCTGGTCAGCCTCCTGCTCTACCAGATCGCCATCGGAACCTACACCCTCCAAGCCTCCGCCTGCCTCGCCATCGCCGGTCTAGCCGTCCTCCGTCATCGCGCCCCCCTCCGCACCGCTCTCTTCGATCTAGCCCCCTTCCTCGCCGTTCTTATCCTCTTCCTCCTCACCTGGAGCACCACCGGTACCCTCCCCGAACAAGCTCCTTCGTTGGGCCCGGCCTCCTTCGCCGCAATGCTCATGAAGGCCTTCAGCTCCCTGTCTTTTCTAATCTGGGATCCCATCTACCTCCAAACGGCAAAGGAGCTTTGGCAGTTCCAACCCTTCGATTTCTGGCTCGCCATCCTAGCCTCCCTCGGCTTCGGCCTCGCCTGCGCCGCGGCTTGTGAACCGGTTCCGGATCCTCATCCCAGCCATCGTCTCTTCCTCCGGCAACTCCTCGTCGTCGTCGCCGCCCTCACAGCGGGCACCGTCGCCCTCGAAATGGTCAGCCCACTCTGGTTGCCCGGCACCCGCGCGCCCATGATCCAACAAGCCGTCCTGCCCCTCCTCCTCACCCTTGCCATCGCTATGTTCGCCCACCGCTCCGCAAAGGCTTGTTTCGCCCTCGCCTTCACCGTCGCCGCTTTCCTTTCGTTGGCTCACAACGCTCGCCTCTCCCGCTTCTACGCCGATGCCGACAGAATCGCGACCGGTCTCACCACCGCCGTCCCGTCCATCACCAAGTCCACCACCTTCGTCCTCCTCCAGCCCCCTATCGGCATCTCGCCGTACAACAGCGACGCCTTCGTCAAAGGCCTCTACAATTCCACCGACGTCAACCTCCGGATGGTCTGGCCCGGCCCCGCCCCGGTCCAATGGCAGGACTACCGCGATCTCGTCTTCGGCCCCGATTCTGTCGGCCTCTATGCCGAAGATTCGGTCGGCACCACTCGCTTCACCCTTCGCAGCCCTCCGTCCTGGATTCCCTATGAAAACGTAGTCCTGCTCCGCGACACCCCCCAGGGCCTCCGCCGAACTTTCCTCCTCTCGAAAGACGATGTCGCCGGCTCCCGCGTCCTCTTCCAACGCTCCACCCCCCTCAATCTAACTTCCAGCGGCGCTCAACCGCCCCCTCTCCGCAAAGAAAATTGGACCGTTCAGTCGGCCCTTCGCACAGACCCGGATTCCCTCAACCTCATCGGCACTCCCGACAGCCCAGTCAGCCTCGCCGAGCACGCCATTCAACTCCAGCCCAACACCGAATACGCCGTCACGTTGGAAGCCCGCACCACCGGTAACCCTAAGGGCCTTTACGCCGATCTCTACAACGGCAACGCTTACGACAACCGCGCCCAGGACCACGATCTAACCGGCCTCGGGCCAGAATTCAAGCGCTTCCGTTTCATCATCCCCGCCGGCCCCTCGCCCCCGCCCATCGCGTATCTTCGGTTCATCAATCCCACCCCTGTCCCGGTCTTTATCCGCGCGGTCCAATTCGCCCGCCTGCAATGATTCGGCTACCATCAAGAGTGGCCTACTTCGACCATAACGCGACCACCCCTGTCGCCCCCGACGTCCTCGCCGCACTCCTCCCTGTGCTGTCGGAATCCTACGGCAACGCCTCCAGCATCCACCAGCACGGCCAACGCGCCAAGCAACTCCTCGAAACCGCTCGCCGCCAACTCGCCGACCGCCTCGGCTGCTCCCCCAAAGAAATCGTTTTCACAAGCGGCGGCACCGAGTCCAACAACCTCGCCCTCGCCGGCCCCCACCGCCACGTCATCACCTCCGCCCTCGAACACCCCGCCGTCGCCCACCCCCTATCCCACCACCCAAACCTAACGGTACTCCGACCCAACCCCGACGGCCTCATCACCCCCGCCGCCCTTCGCGCCGCCCTCCGGCCAGACACCGACCTCGTCTCCATCATGCACGCCAACAATGAGCTCGGCACGCTCCAACCCATCGCCGAACTCGCCGCCGTCGCCCACGAAGTCGCCGCCCTCTTCCACTCCGACGGTGTCCAAATCCCCGGCCGCCTCCCCCTCAATCTATCCGCCCTCGGCGTCGATCTCTACTCCCTCAGCGGCCACAAAATGTACGCCCCCAAAGGCGTCGGTGCCCTCTACGTCCGCCAAGGCGTCGATCTCCATCCCCAGCTCTACGGAGGCCGCCACGAATCCGGCCGTCGCGCCGGCACCGAAAACATCCCCGGCATCGTCGCCCTCGGTGCCGCCGCCGCCCGGCCCCTCACGGATCTCTCCGCCCTCCGCGATCGCCTCGAATCCGGCCTCCTCGCCGCCATCCCTGACGCCATCGTCAATTGCGCCGCCGCACCGCGCCTCCCCAATACCACCAATATCCGCTTCGCCGGCCTCGAAGGCGAAGCTCTCGTCATCGGCCTCGACCTCCGCGGCTTCTCCATCTCTTCCGGCGCCGCCTGTTCCTCCGGTGCCGTCGAACCGTCTCCGGCCCTCCTGGCCATCGGCCTATCTCGTGAGCAAGCAAAGAGTAGCATCCGTTTTTCTCTTGGCGAATCGAATACCCTGGATGAGGTAGATGCGCTCATCGCCGCCGTCACGGCCTCCGTCGCCCATCTCCGCAAGCTTTCCCCAACCTATGTCTAATGGACTCATTGCCGTCGCCATGTCCGGAGGCGTAGACTCCTCCGCCGTCGCCGCCCTCCTCAAGAAAGAAGGCCAACCCATCGTCGGCATGACCATGCAGCTTTGGAATCAACGCCGCCTGCCCGAACTCGCCACCGAAACTGCAAGTGGCCGCTGTTGCTCCATCGACGATGTCTACGACGCCCGCTACGTCTCCCAATTCCTCGGCATCCCCTACTACGTCGTCAACTTCGAAGATCAATTCGAACAACACGTTGTGCGCCCTTTCGTCAACGATTACTTGAACGGTCGCACCCCCATCCCTTGCACTCTCTGCAACAACTTCATCAAGTTCGAAACCTTTCTCGAAATGGCCTCCGGCATCGGCGCCGAGAAGATCGCCACCGGTCACTACGCCCGCGTCTCCTTCGACGAATCCACCGGCCGCTACCAACTCCGCCGCGCCGTCGACGCAACCAAGGATCAAACCTATTTTCTCCTCGGCCTCACCCAAGCCCAGCTTTCTAAAACGCTTTTCCCCCTCGGCCACATGCTCAAAACCGAGACCCGCGAACTGGCCCGCGAAGCCGGCCTCCCCGTCGCCGAAAAGCAGGATTCGCAAGAAATCTGCTTCGTCCCCAACGGCGACTACGCCGCCTTCATCGCCGCCTACGCCGCCGAACAGGGCATCGCCCTTCCGGAGTCCGGCGGCGACATTGTCTCCCAAACCGGTGAAGTCCTCGGCCAACACGCCGGCTTCCACAACTACACCGTCGGCCAGCGCCGCGGCCTCGGCGTTGCCGCCTCCGAGCCTCTATACGTCATCGCTACGGAGCCCGCCTCCAACCGCGTCACCGTCGGCAGCCCCGCCGATCTCTTGACCACACGCCTAGCCATCCGCGACATGAA